>NZ_JALPKR020000002.1:5655000-5920745 GCF_023195515.1 Variovorax sp. S12S4 | reverse complement strand
GCCAACGACGACGCCATCGGCGTGGCCGGCCTTTGGTCGCCGTGGAAGAACCCGGCGACAGGTGAATGGGAGTCGAGCTTCACGATGCTCACGATCAACGCCGATACGCACCCGCTCTTCATGCACATGCACCGGCCAGACCCGAAGCGGCCACCCCACATGCAGGACAAGCGCATGGTCGTGATCCTGCCGCCGGCTCAGTTCGAGCCCTGGCTCGACGCCACGCCGCAGGAATCCTTCGAGTTCATGCGCCAGTACCCGGCCGAGCGCCTGGTTATGACTCCAGAGCCTCTCCCACCCAAGAAGGCCGCCGCTGAGCCTCCAGAAGATCAATTGCTGCTGTGAGCAGCCGGTCGGATCAGTGCAAGCCGGTCTTGGGGTCCAGTGCCGGCCCCTCGGATGGCTCCGCTTCCGTTTCCGGAAACTCATAGCTCAGCGTCGCGAACGCCACGAGAGCCGACTCGCGCGGCGGGCGATCGCTGTTCAATGGGTAGAGGGTCGCGGCAAATCCAGCGAGCCATTCATGGTCGACCATCCCTTCGCACAGCTCCTGAAACTCTCTCGAAAATTCGAGCCACCACGCTTCTTGGTCCGTCAGGACGTCGCCGGCGATGACGATGGGGTTGTCCGGCTTCCACATGGTCAACCCACTGGGCTCGCATCTTCGTCGTCGTCTGCAGTCCGCGGGCCGATGCGTTCGTCTGGCACATAGCCCAGCAGTGCTGCCGTGCCGGCCTGGAACGCGTCGATCCACATCTCGGTGGGCTCATCAGCCGATTCAAGTTCTAACCATTGGCTGGCGTCGTCGCCTTCCTCCATGAGCACCCAATAAAAGTGGCCGGGGTCGGGTTCGTCGACGTGGAGGGCGATTCGTCGGAGGTGGGTCACTTTGGCCTCTCGGCGAGGTACTTCCGCACGGCATCTGCAGAGTTGCCGACCGTCTGCACGGCGAATCGAAGTTGATCTTCCGTGCAGCCGAGGCTATCGGTCCATGAACGAACCTCGTGCGGCTCGTCGAGGGAGATGAGTTTGCGATCCAGTCCGGTCTTTTCGGGTCGTCAGCCATGTTTTGCTCCTGATGGCGCAGCGCCAAACGGGGCGCGCTGTACGCACAATCGCCCCGTCGAAGCACTGGGGCCGTAACCAGTTGCCGTTTCTTCCTGACAGTGGCTCTCCTACGTCGCGCTGGCCATCGGCTCGCCAAGGGCGATGATCGAAGAAGCCGGCCGCGTCTGACACGTGGGACCTGTTTCGCCTTTTAGGGTGTCGGTGCCCCAGGGGTTTTCGTTCATTGCTGGGGCCGTTGATGTTGCGACACGACGATTCCGCCCGGCTGTGCGCCGGGCATTTTTTGCTGGCAGCGGCGCAGAGCTTTCGCGCCTGTCCGACACCGATCCGTCGAAAGCTGCCGGAGCATGCGGCCATGCCTGACCTCCGCAGAATCGCCGTCACCGTCGTCGAGGAAGAAGAGGGCGCCTACCGCTGGCGTCTGATCGAACAGTACGGCGAGGACTGGCACGTGCTCAAGCAGCAATCGAGGTCGATGGGCACCTACAAAGCCGCCATGGCCGCCGGCCTGCTTGAGCTGCAGAAGATGATCGACGACCTCGACGTGGGACCGCGCGAGGAAGAGCCCGAGCACGTCAAAACGAAGAAGAGCGGACCTGTCTTCGGCTTCGGTTTTGGACTGCCGAAACTCGGCTGATCGCTCGCATTTGGCCGATGCAATTCGGCGTAACTTCTAGCGTTGCTTTTCGCCCGACCTCTCGGTTTCCCCTAGAGCAAACGCCCCGCCATCATGGGCGTGTGGCCTGAGAGTCGCTGGTCGAGGGAGGGTTGGGCAGTCGTCGTTTTCACTCGGGCGATTATCGGGGACGAGCGAGCGGCAAGCCGGTGCACATTGCGGCGGTTGCGGCCGGCCGGCGCGCACCCGCCGCTCTAAAATCCGCCGACGCAAACCCCGCGTGAAGAACAAGGCGCCCATGGCTCACCCGGATGAATTCAAAGGCCCTGAAGCGGACGCGCTGCCCGACACCGCCACCTTGCCCGCAGAGTTTGCCGCGTTGTACCTCTGCATGTCGCCTGCCCAGCTTGCCGACTTGCGCAAATCGAAGCGGCCCGACGGGCGCGCAGGCAACAGCCCGCCCGTCATCAGGCCGGTGGAAGGCGGTGCAGCCGGGCCGAAAGACCCGCTGCTCTACACGCTCGGCACATTGCGCAGCTTTGCGAAGGCCCACACCGCCCCAACGGCGTTCGACACCGCGTTGAACTCCGGAATGCTGGGCTGGGTGTCCGCCAAGCTGCCGTTCTTTGCCGAGCTGGAACCCCGCGTCAAGCGCGGCAGGCGAGTGCTCATCGGCGGCGCCTGGGACCGGGCCGACCCCCTGCGCGAGAAGCGCTTCACGGAACTGGCAAAGGGCCGCATCCGCTTCACATCGTTGACCTGCGCCGAAGCCGCAGCCAGCCTGTGGGCCGACGTTGCAAGCCACTCTGCGTTGGCCGAGAAAGGCCTGGCGCTGCTCAAGAGCGAGACGCAGGCCATCGAAGCTTCGCTGGCCGCCACCGCGGCGCTGGCGGCCGCTTCGAATCCGGCCGCGGCGGCCTGACTCCGATTCAAAGATTGACCATGGACGAGTACCGATGCTGATCAACTGCGTGGCCTACGAAAACGGCGCCAAGCTCGCCGACATCCCGGTCGAGGACATCAGCGAATACATCACCCGCCCCGGCTGCTTTGTGTGGGTGGCGCTGAGCGACGCCACGCCGGAAGAGCTGGCGCAGATGAAGGACGAGTTCAACCTGCATCCGCTGGCGGTCGAAGACGCCCATCACGGCCACCAGCGCCCCAAGGTCGAGGAGTACGGCGACTCGCTCTTCGTGGTGATGCACCTCGTCGAGCCCTCTACCGAAGGCGCTCATTGCGTGAACGTGGGAGAGGTCGACGTGTTCGTCGGCAAGAACTACGTGCTTTCAGTGCGCAACCGCAGCCAGCAGGGCTTTCTGGGCGTGCGCGAGCGCTGCGAGCGCGAGCCCGACTTGCTCCGCAACGGCGCGGGCTTTGTGCTCTATGCGCTGATGGATGCGGTGGTCGACCGCTACTTTCCGGTGATCGACGCGCTCGAGGTGGAGCTTGAATCCATCGAGCAGCAGATCTTTACCCAGGGCGGCGCGGCGCGCGACAAGATCAAGCAGCTTTATGACCTGAAGCGGCGCAGCATGATCCTCAAGCGCGCGGTGGCTCCGCTGACCGAGGCGGCCGGCAAGCTGCACGGCGGACGCGTGCCGCAGATCTGCGTGAGTTCGCAGGAATACTTTCGCGACGTGGCCGACCACCTGGTGCGCATCAACGGCTCCATAGACGCGATGCGCGACACCATTGGTACGGCCATTTCGGTGAACCTGTCGATGGTCACCATCGAAGAGAGCGAAGTGACCAAGCGGCTTGCCGCCTGGGCCAGCATTTTTGCGGTGTGCACCGCGTTTGCCGGCATCTGGGGCATGAACTTCGAGCACATGCCAGAGCTGAAACTTCGCTACGGCTATGCGGCCGCGCTGGTGCTGATGGGCGGCACCTGCAGCTATCTTTACTACCGCTTCAGGCGCGCCGGCTGGCTCTGAATTTCTTTCTCCCTCCCCTTCCGGGGAGGGCAGGGAGTGGGGGCAGGCGGCGTATCGAGGCAGCGAACGCTTGATATGCCACGTGCCCCCATCCCAACCTTCCCCGGAAGGGAAGGAGCAAAACCAAGGCGCTTACTCGTCGTGCGTGTCGTGCGTAGCCACGGCACCGCGGCGCCAGTAGCCTGACGCGCGAACCCACTTCGGATTGGCGCCGCGCTCGCCCACCAGGTGCGCGCGCAGGGCCTTCGCAATGGCCGACTCGCACCCCACCCAGGCGTGAAAGTCGCCGGCCGGCAGCTTCATTGCCTTGAGTGCATCGAGCAGCACCGGGCTCAGCCCCGGTTCAGCGCCCTTGCGGTGCACCCATTGCAGCGTGAGCTCGGCCTGCGTTTCGAACGGCACCTGGTCCGCCTCGCTGTCTACCTCGGCCAGCACCACCACGCGCGCACCGGCCGGCAACTCGGCCAGGCGCCGTGCGATCGCGGGCAGGGCGGTGTCGTCGCCGATGAGCAAGTGCCAGTCGAAATCGGTCGGCACGATGAACGAGCCGCGCGGCCCGCCCACGCCGAGCATGTCGCCCGGCTTGGCCCGTTCGGCCCATTGGGTGGCCGGGCCGGCTTCGTGCAGCGCAAAGTCGAGCTCCAGCGTGTTGGCCTGTGCGTCATACCGGCGCGGCGTGTAGTCGCGCATGGTCGGCCGGCCGCTTGCGGGCCACACCGGGCCGTCAGGCCCCACGGTAGGCAGCGTGAGCTTGCCGGTTGCGGCATCGGGAAAAAGATCTTCGCGTGGTCGTCGAAGCCCAGGCTCGTAAAGCCCGCAAGGTCATCGCCGGTGAGCGTGACGCGGATCAGGTGCGGCGTGACGCGCTGCACCGTTTTTACCGTGAGCTGCCGAAAACGAAGCTCGTGCCGCACGCGGCGCGGCGTGCGGTCGGGCCGGGAAGAAGAAGCGGGAGATGTGTCGGTCGAGAAGTCGGTCATTTCAGAAAAAGCTTTCTAGATGCGTTCCAGTTGCTGGGCGGCGCTGTCGAGCACCGCGGCGAAATCGTGGGCTTGTTGTTCTGTGAGGGCGGGCCCGAAAGGCGCATGCGCATGGCGAGCTTCAGGTTCTCAATAGCGCGCGTCACCTGCGGCGGGCGCCCGCCGCGCGGGCCGGCACCGTCTACGCCGCCGTTCATGCGGGCCATCATCGCGTCGGCCGTGTCGCTGTTGGCGGCCAGAAACTCCTGGCCGCTGGCCGTGATGCTGTAGCGCTTGCGCCCGCCGGTGTCGGCAGTTTCCACGCTCAGGTAGCCCATTTCTTCGAGCAGCGTGAGCGTGGGGGTACACCACGCCGGGGCTCGGCGCATAGCTGCCGCCCAGGCGGTCTTCAATGGCCTTGATGAGTTCGTAGCCGTGGGCCGGCTTGTCGGCAATGAGCCGCAGCAGCACAAAACGCAGGCCGCCATGGCCGAACACCCGCCCGCCGCCGCGCCCGCCACGGCCACCCGAAAGGCCGTCTTCGTGCTCGCCACGGGGCGTGTGGCAGTGGTGGTGATGGTGGTGGCCGAAGTGGGGGTGTCGCATATCGATGTCCTCTCGAAGTATGTCGAAATTATTTTCGATATATCTAAAAAAGTCAAACGACTGTGCCTGCCGCATCGTCGTGCGGCACCGTTCAAGGCTCGATCAGGGGAAGGGGAGAGAAGGAGGCGCTGGCCGAAGCCAGGCAAAACGGGGCGGCAGGCGCCACCCTCAACGCACGGTCAAACGACGATCAGGCGATCATCGATTCCAGATCGGACGCCAGCTCGCGGGGCGCCGGCATGTCTTGCATCACGTCTTCAGAAATGCCGATGGCATCCGCCGACTGGGCCGGCCACACGTGCTGCGAGTCGCCAATGCGCAGGCCTTCGCGCTCCAGCGCAACGCGCCAGACGGCAAGGTGCAGAACATTGGCCAACGGGTCGACCTGCTCGGCCTCCATCGGGTTGGCAAAGCAAGAGAGGGCGCTGATGAACTCGGGCGCAAACTCCCAGCGGGCAGCCAGCCGGGCGCCCACTTCGCCGTAGTGAAAGCCGAACTTCTGCCGTTCGACCTCGAGCCGGCCCATCATGTCGAACGGGTGCACGGCGTTGAGCTTGGCCATTTGCTCCTTCATGGCGCCGGCCATGATCAGGTGGCCGATGGCGTGCATGCTGCCCACGGTGAACGCAAGGCTCTGGTCCACGCTGCGGGTCTTGCCGGCAAGGTAGCGCGCCACCGCCGCCACGCGCAGGCTGTGCGACCAGAAAGACGGCAGATGCACCCCCTCGACCTTGCGGAACGTGCCCGTAAGGCCGGAGCTCACCACCAGCGAGCGGATCGACGAGAAACCCAGCAGCTGGATCGCGTCTTGGATCGAGAGGATTTTGCGGCGCAGCTGAAGTACGGAGAGTTGGCCATGCGCAGCACCCGCGCCGTCAGCACCTGGTCGAGCTCGACCTTGCGTGCAACCACGGGAATAGAGGCGTCCTCGTTGCGCAAGAGCTCGATCAAGTCGAACACCACCTTGGGCACCGTGGGAAGCAAATGGCTTTCGGCAAACAGTTCGTCCAGGGTCATGGCGATCTCAGGCTGTAGTTTTCGCTGCCCGGAATTGTGCTGCAACTATAGTGTTACATGTTGATGTCTTCAGGGATCGGGTCAACTCCCATAGTCCGAATGCAGACTTCCAGCAACACAGCCGCCATTGTCCGGAGCCGCCTGCCTATTGCCATACCGCTTTTGAGTGATGCGCCTGCACCCCCGCGCTGCTAAAAGTGCGGGATTCGTCAAAAAGAGGAGGCGGGCGCATGGCAGCACACCGATTCGTCAATTTGCGCGCGGACGGAAGCCCCGTTCACCTCTTCGACGACAAGAAGAAAAAGATCCGCGAAGTCATCTGGGGCGACTTCCTCAAGGTCAAGAAAGATCTTGGCGACGGCTGGCTGGAAATCGACTGGGCCGCCCGCTCGCCCGCCAAGCGGCGCACCCTCTACATCCCCAAAGAAGACACAGTCGCCCGCCGACCGCTCGAAATCATCTTTGTCGACGTGGGCCAGGGCGACGGCGCCGTGCTCATTTCGCCCGAGACCGGCGGCGATGAACGCATCGTCGTCATCGACGCCGGAGAGGGCGGCAACATGCGCGCCTTTCTTGCCGCCAGGTTTCAGACCTACCGCGGCTTCGACTTTGCCGCCGCGGTAATGACGCACCCCGACAGCGACCATTACCTGGGCTTCAAGGACATCTTTGCCGACCCAGGCATCGGCTTTGGCACCGTGTATCACAGCGGCCTTGTCGAGCGGCCCGTGAGCGGCACGTGGGAAAAGCTCGGCGGCAAACCCGTGAAGGAAAACGGCGCATCGGTTGCCTACATTGGCGACCTTGCCGCCGACTACGCCACCGTGAAGACCATCTTCGGAAACGCGGGCACCACCCACCTCTTTCCGCAAGTCATGAAGGCCGCGCTAAGCAACCCGAAGATCCAGGACATCTGCATGCTCTCGGCCCAGCACGCGACGATAGAAGACGACACCGCCTGGATGCCCGGCTTTGCCCCGTCGGACGACCGCGGCTACACCATACGCGTGCTTGCGCCCGTGGTTGAAGAAGGCCCAGACAGCACCCCCGCGCTGCGGCAGCTGGGCTCGTACAACGAAACCAAGAACGGCCACTCCGTCATCTTGCGCCTGCAGTACGGCAAGTTCAGCGTGTTGTTCGGCGGCGATTTGAACGAAGGCGCCGAAAAATTCTTGCTGCAGCACTACACCGGCACCGTAGATAACAAGTTTCCGAAAGCAGGCACGCCCGCCTACGACGACATGGTGACCAAGGCGCGAGACATCTTCAGGTCAGACATCATGAAGTCTTGCCACCACGGCTCCGAAAAGGTGACCGATGCGTTTCTGGATGCCGTGAACCCTGCCGCCTTCATCATTTCGTCAGGAGACGAAGAGGGCCACATCCACCCCAGGCCCGACCTGCTCGGCCGCTTGGGCCGCTTCGGCCGCGGCGGCGCGCCCGTCATTCTTTCGACCGAGCTCCAGCGCTCTTCGCGCGCCATGGAGAACAAGAGCTCCGTCGACGCGCTGATGGCCGGCATCGACAAGCTGGCCGCCGGCACGCTCTCGCAAGACAAGGTTGCGCAGTTGAAGGCCGATGTGAAACAGCTCGCGCGCAGCAACGTCGAGGTGTATGGCGCGATCTATCTGAAGACGGATGGAGAAAGGCTGATTACGGCTTTTCGGATCGAGACTAAGTCGGAGATTGAGAAGTGGTTCTATTTTCGGTATCGGTTTGAGGGAGATGTGCTGGTTCGGGAGGATTGAGGGGCAATGGACATTTACGTCGAACAAGGCGGCGAAGGTCCCGACCTGCCCCTCTCCTCTCTCATGTGCGTGCGGAGCGCGGAGGCGTCATGCGGGCCTTGGCGTGTGTCATATATCGAGGCATGTACCCAGCTGTGCGTCGAGGTGACGGGCTCGAAGTCCGGTATGCAGCGTGAACCGTCTTTCGATCCCGGGCCGCCAACGGCAGCTTTCTTCAACGGACCGGCCCACTCGCCCGAATGGCTGGGAAGCAGCTTTGCTGCTCATGGCGTGCATACGCTCCTAAACATGTCGAGGGGCAAAAACACGCTCAAGTTCGGCGGGATCTATCTCGCAACAAGAGATCAGCTACTTCAGTACAAGCTTGGAACGAGCCACGGCCAACAGCTTGCTTGCCGAGAGCAGCAGCTATTTTTCCGACGAGAAATTCCACGCATGGTTCTCCGAAGTGCGAATTACACGTGGGTGGCGGAGAATACGCTCACTATGACAAGACGAACCATTGGTTCGTGATTGAACCTTAGCCTTTGGCCCTAGCCGCCATCAGCTTAGCGAAGGTGTGGGCGTCGGATGGATCTCATTGCAATAAAAATGGGGGGCGGTCTGTGCAGCAGGAAGACATTTTTTATGAAAACCGCTTTCTTGAAAGCTGGGCTGGCTCCATCATCACCAACCCCAGCACGGCCATCGTTGAGCTCGTTGCCAACTGCTGGGACGCCTATGCGACGAAGGTCGACATAAGCTGGCCCGATTCGAAGAAGAACAAGCAGTTCTCCATTTCGGACAACGGTAAGGGAATGACCAAGGCCGAGTTCGATTACATCTGGCGTGCCATGTCCTATGACCGTATCGCCAAGACCGGACTCACGGCGGCACCCCCACCAGGTGTAGAAGGTCTTCCACGCTTCGTCTTCGGCAAGAACGGCAAGGGCCGCTTCGCTAGCTTCTGCCTCACCAAGAACTACGTCGTCACCTCTGTCAAGGACGGCCAAAGATCGTCTACAAGGTCAGCCGCACGGCCAACAAGCCCCTCATCACTGAACTCGTGGAGTTCGTTGAGAAGGGTGTTGAAGGGCATGGCACGACGATCACAGGCGAAGGCGAAATCCGTCAGACCAACCTCACGGTTGAACAGGCCAGAGAGCTCCTTGGTGGTCGGTTCCTTGCTAACCCGTCCTTCAAGGTCAGCCTGAACGGCACTCCCATTTCGTTTGCCGACATCAGCAAGTCGTCCCTCTCGATTGTGGACGTTGAAGTGCCCGGCTACGGCACGGCCAAGATTTATCACATTGACACCGGCAAGGCCGACAAGACGACCAAGCAGCACGGCATAGCTTGGTGGGTCACGAACCGTGGCGAAGCTTACTGAAGCCCAGAGCTTGAACGAGTTGCTTGCCAATGCTTCAAGAACGGCCCGGACCTCACTTGACGCTGACAGGCCCAACACCTTGAAGAACTTTGACGCTGCTGCGGTGAAGTCTCAGGAGGTGGCAAAGATTTTGGGGGTGCCTGTTGTGGACGCCTATAAGGCCCACTTGGATCTGAGTTCGGTGAACCTGAAGGTCAGGGGCCTCGCTCTTCATGACGGCGACATTCCGCTTCGCCAGTTGGGTCTGGGGTCACGGCGAATGCTGTTGTGCGGCATTCAGAAAATGGGCCTTGAAGAAGGCCATGTGACGCTCTTTGACGAGGTTGAATTCGGGCTTGAGCCTCACCGCATTTCTCGGCTCTTGAAGCACGTGCGAGAGGACAAGCGGGGTCAGTATTTCCTGACGACCCATTCACCTGTCGTGCTTCGTGAACTCACCGTGGGCGAGCTCTACATAGTCCACAGCAAGGACGGAAGTGTTCAGATCATTTCGGCCGCATCCGACAGTCTCAAAGAGCACGAAGTTCAGGGGAAGATTCGGTCCAGCACGGAAGCGTTCTTGGCAAAGAAGGTTCTCGTTTGCGAGGGGGCCACGGAGGTGGGCTTCTTGAGGGGCTTTGACGACTACCAGCTAGGCAAGGGCAAAGATCCGTTTTCGTACCACGGCCTGTCCCTGCTCAATGCGGCCAGCGGCAACAAGGTCAGGGCACTGGCGAAAGCCTTCAAGTCGCTCTGCTATGAAGTGGCGGTTCTTGCCGACGCCGACGCTGACGACCAGTTCTCACCGGCTGACGTGGCCGAGCTCGTTGCTCTTGGCATTCCCGTGACGGTATGGGACGGCAAGTTGTCGTTGGAGGAACGGGCTTTTCAGGATTTGCCGTGGGCCAGCGTGATCGATAGCGTCGAGCTTGCGCAGGATGTGTTGAGTTTCCCCGCATACGACCAGGTGCGCTCGCGGTTTATGGCCGATTTGGATCAAGACATTGGAAAGTGGGTTGAGAGTGCCAAGCTGCGAGCCGACATTGGGTTGGCGGCGAAGAAGGCAGGTTGGTTCAAAGACACAACCCGCGGTGATCAGTGGTTCAAGACGTTGACGCCTGCTTTCGCGGATCCAATGTTGCCAAGCTTGGTGCCAGCGGTCAGCGCCTTGTCGACGGCGGTGAAGCAGTCCTTGGCGAAGTCCACGACGTGCAGGAACCTGGCCTTCGTGGTCTTCGCCGAGTCAAGCTTCTTAACGAACGAGAAGAGCGCCTTGCCAAGGAGACGAAGGCCACGAAGTATCCCGAGTTGCTGGCGGCGGCGAACCTGTATCTCACGACTCCGACGAGCAAGAACCTCAAAGCCTTTGTCTTGCTGCTGAGGGACAACCCTGAGACTGCGGCCTACCGTCGGGATTTGCTCTACCGCTTCATGAACGTCCTGAAGCTGCACATAGACGGGGCAGGGGCGACGTTCCTTGAAGCGGCGAACCTGTACCAGAGGGAAATGCGGCACACGGGCAGGCCGATCAGGCACCAGAAGCTCATTGGCACGACGTTGCTGGTCAAGGGGCTCGAGTACGACCATGCGGTGATCTTGGACGCCGACTCGCTCGGTACCAAAGACCTTTATGTCGCCATGACCAGGGAGCGAAGTCGTTGACGATCATTTGCAGCGGCAGAACTTTGCCGAGCGTCTAGGGTTGTCGTTGCCAGGATGCCGCGGTTGCGAGGCACGAAACTATCCGGGTGGTCCTGCTCCGCATCGCCGCAAGCGGTTGACGACGGCAATGCTAGCGGCGCAGATGCCCGGTCTCACGAATACCGGTCGCTCGAACCTTGGACGTCAACGACTGTTTTTAGTCTTAAGCAGCCACCGACCCATGCCCACTCCGTCCTACCTCTGCGGCATATCCTTAACCGAATACCCCAAACTAACAGTCGCATCCTCCGGAATCCCAGGCATCGTCGCGTTCCAAGCCGCCCATTCCTCGCGCATCGCAGCCAGCCTCTCCGGCTCCTTCTTCCCCAGATTCGCCCGCTCGCGCTCATCAGCCGGAATGTTGAACAGGTATTCGTTCCCATCCACCTTCAGGTACTTCCAGTCCCCGTCGCGCATCGCTTCCTGCCCGCGATGGTTCATGCGCCAGTGCAGCGGCCTGCGGAAGCTGTGCTTCGCATCCTTCAGCACAGGCATCAGCGACACGCCGTCGAGCGGGTAGGTCGCATCGGCCTTCACGCCGGCCGCGTCGAGCATGGTGGCGGACCAGTCCATGGTCATGCAGAGTTGCGTACTCTCGCTGCCCTTGGCGATCACTGCGGGCCAGTGCGCGATCCATGGCACGCGGATGCCGCCTTCGGTCAGGTCCATCTTGCCGCCGACCAGGGGCCAGTTGTCTGAAAAACGTTCGCCGCCGTTGTCGCTGGTAAACACCACCAGGGTGTTGTCGGCCATGCCGTGCTTTTCGAGCGCGGCCATGATCCAGCCGATGCCTTCGTCCATGTGATGGATCATGCGGCGGTACACATGAATGTTGCCGCCGGCCAGGTCGAAGAGGTTGTCTTTGACGGTGGGCGCTTTGTCTGCGTCGTCGCGGGTTTCCCACGGCCAGTGGGGGGCGGTGTAGTGCAGGCTCAAGAAGAAGGGGCTTCTTTTCCTTCTTCCTGCTTCTGTTTGGCGGCCATGCATTCGACGTAGTCGACTGCGCGTTTCGAAAGAATGTCGGTCAGGTAGCCGTCTTCTTTCTTGTCTTCTTCGCCAAACCACAGGTCGTGCTGGCCGGTGGAGTCGCAATGCGTAAAGTAGTCGACGCCGCCCGACATGGGACCGAAGAATTCGTCGTACCCCGATCGCAGCGGGCCAAAGTGGGGCGGGTAGCCCAGGTGCCATTTGCCGATGAGGGCGGTCTGGTAGCCGCCGGCCTTCAGCAATGACGGCAGGGTGGGGTGGTCGGTGGGCAGGCCGAGCGTGGTGCTGCCGCGGCTGCTGCTCCTGATGGGCTCTTCGGCCGCGCCGCGCAGGCGGTATTGGTAGCGCGCGGTAATCATGGCAAAGCGGGTGGGCGAGCACACGGGCGAGTTCGAGTAGCCCTGGGTGAGCTTCAAGCCGTTGGCGGCCAGGCCGTCGAGCACGGGCGACACGGGGCCGAATGCGGCGTCGCGGCCGCCATAGCAGCCAAGGTCGGCGTAGCCGAGGTCGTCGGCCACTATGAAGATGATGTTGGGTCTTTTCATGTGCTTGTCTGTCTGTCGGTCTGTCTGAAGCGAGGCGGTTGTTCAGGGCTGGTAGCCAGACTTTTGAACGACGGGCGCCCACTGCGCCTTGTAGGCCTTGAGCATTGCGGCGGTTTGCGCCTGCGTGCTCACCACGGGGGTCATGCCAGCGTCCTTGAACTTGCGCTGGGTGTCGGCGTCTTGCATCACGTCGCGAATCATGTTGGACAGGCGTTCGACCTTGTCCTTGGGCATGCTGGCGGGCGCAAAGAAGGTGTTCCAGCCGGTGGCGGCCAGGTCGAGGCCGGCTTCCTTGAAGGTGGGAATGTTGGGCGCAAAGGGCGAGCGCTTGGCGCCCGAAAGGGCCAGGATGCGCAGCTTGCCGGCGTTGTGCTGCGGCAGCACCACGTCTTCGGTGTCGACCGAAATCGGCACTTGGCCGCCGATGAGGTCGTTCAGCAGCGGGGCCGAGCCGCGGTAGCCGATGATCTGCGTCTGCACCTTGGCTTTTTCGCCCACCATCAGGCCGAAGAAGTGCGGCAGGCTGCCGGTGGCGGGCACGCCCACGTTGGCCTGGTTGGGGTTGGCGCGCATCCAGGCGAGCAAATGGTTGAGTTCGCGCACCGGCAGGTGGGCGACACAGACAGCGCAAAGTCGTAGGCGTTGACGTGCGACACGGGCACGAAGTCGCGCTCGGGGTCGTAGTTGTTGTCGCTTGAAGACGAGCGGCGCCACCACCATCACGGCGGGGTTGGCAAGCATCAGCACGTTCTGGCTGGCGGGGGTGTTCTTGACCTGCTGGGCCGCAAGGCGGCCGCCGGCGCCGGGCTTGTTGTCGACCACCACGGGCACGCCCAGGCGCGCTGCCAGCTTGTCGCCGACGATGCGCGCCACGCGGTCGGTGGCACCGCCCGGTGCGTAGCCGACCACGATGTGCAGCGGGCTGTCGAGCGCTTGCGCGCTTGCCTGGGGGGCTACGGCGGCCATGGAGGCCATGAGGCCGGCTGCGGCAAGCAGCGCGGCAAGGCGGCGGGTGATGGGGGTGTTGGTGGGGGTGTTGTTCAGCATGTCGGGTTCCTCCTCGTTCAGTCGATCAGTGTCGTTTGGTTGTTCAGTCGTTCAGTCAATCGTTGGCCTGAAAGTTCACGGCCTTCATGATGCCTGCCCAGCGTGCCGTGTCTTCGCGCATGGTCTTCAAGAGTGCGTCGCTGTTGTCGCCCACGGGGTACATGCCGTTCTGCAGCAGTTGCTGGCGCACTTCGCGCGAATTGATGGCGCGGGTGAATTCGGCGCGCAGCTTGTCGACGATGGGCTGCGGCGTCTTAAGGGGCGCGTAGTAGGCAAACCAGGCGGTGGCCACCACGTCCTTGTAGCCGCTCTCTACAAAGCAGGGCAGGTTGGGCATCAGCGGAGAACGCTTGTCGCCACTGGTGGCCAGCACCTTCACGCGGCCCGAAGGCAGCAGCTGCTGCGCGCCGCCAATGGTGTCGAAGTACACGGGCACCGAGCCGCCCATCACGTCTTGCCGTGCCGGCGTAGAGCCGCGGTACGGCACATGAACCATCTTGAGCCCGGCCGCGCGGTTGAGCATTTCACCCAAGAAGTGCGAAGGCGTTCCGGCGCCGTAAAAGCAAAGCTCAGCTTGTCGCCCTGCGCCTTGGCCCAGGCGATGAACTCGGCCAGCGTGTTGGCCGGCACGTCCTTGTGCACGACCAGCGCCAGCTCGAAGCGCGCCGCATTGATGATGGGCACAAAGTCGCTTGATCGGGTCGTACGACAGCTGGCGGTAGGCGCTTGGAAACATGGTCATCATGCTGGCGGTGCCCAACAGCAGGGTGCGGCCGTCGGGCGCCGCGGTTTTTACCGCTTCCACCGCAATGCGGCCCGCCGCGCCCGAGCGGTTGTCCACGATGAGCGGGCCGAGCGTGTCGCGCACCTGCTCTGCAATGGCGCGGGTCAGCACGTCTTGCGTGCCGCCGGCGGGCACGCCAATCAGCACCTTGATGGGCTGGCCGGGCGTAAACGCCTGTGCGTTGGCCAATGGTGCAAGCGGAGCCAGCGCAAGGCCGCCCAGGGCGGCAACGATCTGGCGGCGGTCGAAATCAGGGCAGGGCATGTCGATGTCTCCGGTTCTCGTTCGGTGGCGCCGCTCGGCCCAGGTGCCGCGGCTGCGAACGACTTTAGAGACGCTACATTCGATTGATCTAATCAACCATCCCCGGACTAACCCCCAAATGACCGCGCCGCGCCGCCCGCTGGACGATTTGCTGCTGTACCGGCTGTCGCGCCTGCTGTCGGTGGCGGGCAGCATGGTCATCCGGCTGTGCGAGGGGCGCTTTGGCATTACCCGGCGCGAATGGCGGCTGGTTGCGGTGCTGGCAAGCCGCGGCGAGCTCAGTTCTTCCGAGCTGGCCGAGCATGCGCAACTGGACCGGGCCCGCACCTCCAAGGCGGTCGGTTCGCTGGTCGCCAAGCACCTGGTGTCGCGCGTGGTGCGGCCGGGCGACCGGCGGCAGGTGCGGCTGGGGCTCACCGAAAGCGGGCAGGCGCTGTATGAAGAGCTGTTTCCGCTGGTCACGCAAATCAACACCGAGCTGCTGGGCGCGTTGAGCGACGACGACGCGGCGCGGCTCGACGAGTCGCTGCACCGCCTGCACGCCCGGGCGGAGCGCATGGTCGAAGAGGCGGTGCTGCCCAAGGCAGACCGCGGCCGCCGCGGCGCGGGTGGCGCCAATCTACCCCTGAAGCCAAGAAAGCCTGAATGACGCCTGCCCCGAAAGAAACGACGAACGAGCGCCAGCACCTGGTCGATGCGCTGCGCGGCTTGCGCTGCTGGGCATTTTGGTGGTCAACATCGCAAGCTTCGCATCTACCTACTACGGCCTGGGCATTCCCGATCCGCTCGCTGTTTCGCTGGCCGACCGCAGCGCCTCGTTCGTGCGGGCGTTTGTGTTCGAGACCAAGTTCTACCTGCTGTTCTCGTTTTTGTTCGGCTACAGCTTCACGCTGCAGATGCGGGCGGCGGAGCGCGACGGCAAGCGCTTTGCGCCGCGCATGGTGCGGCGGCTGGTGGGCCTGTGGGTCATCGGCGTGCTGCATGCCGTGGTGCTCTATTACGGCGACATCCTCACCACATATGCGGTGCTGGGCGCGGTGCTGCTGTTGCTGCGGCGACGGGGCGATGTGTTCATGGCGTGCGCGGCCATCGGGCTGGTGCTGCTTGTGTCGCTGGCGTGGGCCGCCGTTGGCTATCTGGTAACGCATGCGGACATGCGGCTGGCCAACGAAGCCGCCTACGCCGACGCGGCCAGGGCGCTGGCCGCCTACCGTGCCTCGCCGACCATGGTGATGGTGCAGCACCTGCGCGACCTGTCGCAGGTGTGGTGGATCACCGCGCTGGTACAGGCACCCGAGGCGCTGGCCATGTTCTTTGCGGGGTTCATTGCCGGCAAGCGCGGGTTGCTCGCGCATGCAGAGGCGCATGGCAAGCTGCTGCGGCGGGTGTTGTTCTGGGGCTTGCTCGTCGGCGTGCCGGGTGCGCTGGTCTATGCCTTGCCTGCCATGCGGCTGAACGATGTGGCGCGCCAGATCCAGGGCTTGGCGGCCACGCTGCTGACGGCACCGTTCCTGGCGGCCGCTTATGCAGCCGGCATGCTGCTGGTGTTCCAGACCGGGCCTGGCCGCGTGCTGGCGCAATGGCTGGCGCCTGCGGGGCGCATGGCGCTGTCCAACTACCTGCTGCAATCGCTGGTCTGCGCGTGGATCTTTCTGGCCTACGGGCTGCGGTGGATCGGCACCATCGGGCCGCTGGCAACCTTTGGCGTCGCATTGGCCATATTTGCGGGCAACCTGGTTCTGAGCCGCTGGTGGATGCAAAACTTTGCGTATGGCCCCGCGGAGTGGCTGCTGCGGGCGTTCACCAACCTGCAGCTGCCGCCGCTGCGCCGCCGCAGCCACGCTGCGGGTCAGCGCGGCGACGGCACGGGCTGACGCTGCATGTCCTGAGTGTCTTGCCGGCCCGGCTTGCCATCGCTTTCGATGCGCATCCGGGGCAGGAACTGCGGGTACTCCCGCTGCATGAAGTCGATGAGCCCTTCGCGCACCTTGCAGCGCAAATCGAAGGCAAGGCTGGAATTGCCGGCGGTGCAAAGCACCCGAATTTGCATGGTGCGCTCGGTGGCGTCGGTTACCTGCAGGTTGAAAAACCGGCCGTCCCACTCGGGCGCCGATTTCACGATGCGCTCGACCTCTGCGCGCAGCGGCTGCAGTGGCATGCCGTAGTCGGCATAGACGAAAACCGCGCCCAGCAGCTGCGACGAACTGCGCGTCCAGTTCTGAAAAGGTTTTTCAATGAAGTAGCTCAGCGGCAGGATCAAGCGCCGGTCGTCCCAGATCTTCACCACCACAAAGGTGCCGGTAATCTCTTCGACCCGGCCCCACTCGCCCTCGACCACCAGCACGTCGTCGATGCGTATGGGCTGGGCCAGCGCAATCTGCAGCCCGGCAATCAGGTTGCTGAACACCGGCAGCCGCCAGGCCGGCCACGATGCCGATCACGCCCGCCGAGGCCAGCAGGCTCGCACCCACCTGCCGCGCGCCCGGAAAAGTCATCAGCATCATCGCGCCGCCGGCCACCAGCACCATCGACATGGCGGTGCGCGCAAGCACGCGGGTTTGGGTGAGCACGCGGCGCGCGTGCAGGTTGTCTTCCACGTCGTACGGGTGCTGCGCGAGCACGCCGTCCGCAAAGCCGCTGATGGCCTTTACCGCCAGCCACGTGGTGGCGGCAATCAGCAGCAGGCCGTTGAGGTGCCGCACGCTGCCTATGAAGCGAAGATCGCTCGGCGCGGCCTGGAACACCAGCAGCAGCGCCAAAGGGGCAGCACCACCCGCGCCACGGGTTTGCAGTTGATCACCATCGAATGCAGCGCGGGCGCCGGACGGGTGATTCGCATCAGCACAAGGCCGCCGAGACGGTGAACAAGCAGCGCGAGCGGAACGGCAATCACGGCTGCGAGCCAGGTGCCGAACCAGGGGTGGGCAAGCATCTCTTCGGTCATTGAGCGGTGGTCGTGGCTTGTGTCTCCAGGGGTTGAAGAATGCGCGCCGCGTCGTCGCGCAGCTGCGTAGCGAGTGCCGTGGCCAGATCGAGGCGGCGCAGCAGCCAGGGGCTGATGTCGTTGTCGAAGGGGTCTGGCAGGGGAATCGGGCCGCCCACGGTGGTGGAGCCGGGGCTTTCGGGCAGCGTGGGACCGGTGGTGGGCGCGGTGCCGATGGCTGCTTCGATGCGCTGTGCAGTGCGCGCGAGCGGGCCTTCGATTTCGCCCGGGGTGAGCCGGTCGCGCCGCAGCACGAGCATCGATTTTACGGCGCTGAGCTGCGCGAGCAACTGGTAGCTGTGCGCCTGCAGGTGCTCCAGCGGCTCGAGCGGCGGCTGCACCGCACGCGGCTCTGACAGCGAACGCTGCGTGGCCTGCACCAGCGCTGAAAGGCTGTCGTAGGCCTCGCGGCGCGCAAGCCGCCATTCGAGCTCGGGGCTGCTGTCGACTGCCTGCAGCTGGCCCAGGCCCAGCGCCAGGCGTGCATGGCGTGCCTGCGCCGTGAGCGTGCGCGCCACCAGCGCCGGAATCTGCCCGCGCTCCCATGACGGCAGCACATAGCAGAAGCCCCATGCCAGCGCGGCGCCGATGAGCGTATCCGCAATGCGCTCGAAGAGCGCAAAGATGGGCGCGGCGCCGGTGTTGAGCATGTGCGCCTGCAACAGGCCGAGCACGGTGGCCGCCACTGCCGTAATCAGGTAGCGCCGCACCGCAAAGCTGTGCGCAATGGCCTGCGACACCGTAACGAAGGCCAGCAGCAGCAGCGGCGACGGGTGCGCGGAAAGCAGGCCCACCGCCAGCACGCAGCCCAGCAGCGTGCCGGCCACGCGGCTGTTGCGCCGCTCCAGCGTTTGCGAAAGGCTGCCGCGCAGCACCACCACAATGGTCAGCAAGATCCAGTAGTCATGCGAACCCCAGGGCAGCGACACCGCAATGGCGTAACCGGCCGCAATGGCCAGCGCGGCGCGAATGGCATGCCGCAGCGGCGGCGCGTCCCAGCTCCACAGCGTGAGAAGGGCCGCAGCGACCAGTCGGTCGGGCTCACGAACATCTGCCAGTTGGCCCGCACCACGGCCAGGTTGGGCTCGGCATCGCCGCGCGCCATGGCCGAAAGGCGCAGCACCTCGTCGTTGATGTGGCCGATGCGGCTTGCCAGGCCGCGCGCGAGCATGGCGGCGTTGGGGCCGGGCATGCCGTGGCTTGCCGCGTGCTCTTCGGCGGGAAGGTGAATCGATGCAAGGCGCGGCCGGCGGTCGGCCACCGGCTCGGGGTGGCGGCCCATGAGCAATGAGTCGCCGAGCGCGGTGGTTTCGTCGGCCAGCTCTTCGAGCACGCGGCGCATCTCGATGAGTGCCTCGGCATGCGCGGGGTGGCTCTTGAGCGCGTCCAGGTCGAGCTCGCTCGCAAGCAGCTGGTCGCGCATTTCGAGCACGATCACCAGCATGGCGGCCAGCCGCTGCCGGCGCGGCGTGCGCGGCGACTCGAGCACGATGTCGCGCGTGGCCTGCAGCTGGTCGGCCAGCGCGGCCTGTTCGCGCAGCAGCCGGCCGAGCAAGGGTGCAGGGGTTTCGCGGATGTCGCTCGTGTCGTCGCGCGGCGTGAACTGCGTGGCCTCGGTGCGCATTAGCGCGGCCAGCGAATACAGCACGTCCGACACCGACTGCACCCGGTAGCGCCCGTTAAGCGCATGGTTGGCCAGGTTGGCCCAGATCACGTAGAGGCCGGCGCCAAGGCCAAAGTGCCAGGTGCGCTCCAACGCCTCGGCCATGCCGCTCGGCGCGGGCGTGGCCATCGAGAAAACCATCGAGAACATCACCGCAATGGCAATGGGAATGCCGCGCTTGCCCCATGCCATGGCCAGAAAGGCGACGAAGGTGGCGGGCACCAGCACCAGCCCAAGGCGAATGGGCGCGGTGTGCAGCAGCTGCACCAGAAAGAAGAGCGGCAGCCCGATCAGCGGGGCCGGCAGCATCTGGAAGAACTTGCCGCGGCGCGGGCCGGGCAGGTCGGGCGGGGCGGTGACGATCACGCCCACCGCGGCTGCGGAAGCGGCAATGGTGCCGAGCCAAAAATGCGCGCCGGCCGAGATGACCAGCAGGCCGAGCGCAACGCTGAAGCCGTTGGCGACGTACTGGCTCAGCGCAACACGCAGCGCCGCACGAAAGCGAAGGGCGGCACCGGGCCCCTGCATCACTTGGCGGAAGCGTCGCCTTCGGAGGGGCTGCCGTCGGCAGGCGCGTCGCGGCGAATGCGCGTGAGTTTCCGCGACACCGGTGCTGCCGGCGCGGCCGCGGGAGCGGGCGCTTCGCCGTCGAGCGATGCGGCGGGCAGGTCGGGCACCGTGCTGCGCGCATACAGGTCGACCGATTCGTCGGCGTTGGGGCGCTGCTGCGGACACGGCGCGCACGCGGTCGCTGGCGCGCATCTTGTCATCGATGCCGGCAAACTTGGAATGCTTGGCAAGCAGCGGCACCAGTTGGCCGTAGATGCGCGGGGCGCCGGCCAGGCATTCGCGCTGCTCCAGAAAGTCGGGCTCGCCCGTGAAATTGCCGATCAGGCCGCCGGCCTCGGTGACCAGCAGCGAGCCCGCGGCCACGTCCCAGGGGTTGAGGCCGGTTTCGAAGAAGCCGTCGGTAAAGCCGGCGGCCACGTAGGCCAGGTCGAGAGCGGCTGCGCCAGGGCGGCGCAGGCCCGCCATGCGGGGCATCATGTCGGCCATGATGGCCAGGTACTGCTTGAAGTTGTCGCCCGTGCGAAACGGAAAGCCGGTCGAAACCAGGCATTCGCTGAGCTTGGTGCGCTTCGAGACGCGGATGCGGCGCTCGTTCATGTAGGCGCCTCGGCCCTTGGTGGCGGTAAACAGGTCGTTGCGGCTCGGGTCGTAGATGACCGCCTGCTCGATCTTGCCGCGCACCGACAGCGCAATGGAAACGCAGTAGACCGGAAAGCCGTGGATGAAATTGGTGGTGCCGTCGAGCGGATCGATGATCCAGACGTAGTCGGAATCTTTTGCACCGTGCTGGGTGCCCGATTCTTCGGCCAGGATGCCGTGCCCCGGGTATGCGCCAAGCAGCGTTTCAATAATGGCTTGCTCGCTGGCGTGGTCGACTTCGGTGACGAAGTCGTTGACCTGCTTTTGCGAAATGCGCACGGCTTCGACGTCGAGTGCGGCGCGATTGATGATGGCGCCGGCGGCGCGTGCGGCCTTGACGGCCACATTGAGCATGGGATGCAGGTTGGGGGACGACATTCTGGATTGTGAGAAGAACGGTGGAGGAGGTCCCCTGGAGGCGACCCTGCGGCCCGGCGATGCGGGCGGCGAGAATCGGTCATTTTACCGGCTCCGCCCGTTTCGTGCCTCCAAACCCTCCATGCGCACCCGTTTTATCCTGATCCAGACCAGCCACGCAGGCAATGTGGGCGCCGCCGCCCGCGCCATGAAGACCATGGGTTTCGACGACCTGGTGCTGGTAACGCCCCGGTGGGCCAACGTGCTGCGGCGGGAAGAAACCATCCAGCGGGCCAGCGGCGCGCTCGACGTGCTGAACAACGCCCGCATCGTCGAAACGCTGGACGAGGCGCTCGACGGGGTGACCCACCTGTGCGCCACCGCCATGGTGCCGCGCGACTTCGGCCCGCCCACGCGCACCCCGCGGGAACACCTGGAGCCGCTGGCACAGCAGGGCGACCAGCATGTGGCTTTTCTCTTCGGTTCCGAGCGTTTTGGCATGCGCAATGAAGACGTCTACCGCTGCAACGTGGCCCTGAGCATTCCCACCGACCCGAAGTTCGGCTCTCTCAACCTGGGGGCGGCCATCCAGGTGATTGCCTATGAATGGCGCCTTGCGCTGGGCGGCTACGCGGTGCGCGACGCCACGGCGCCGGTGCAGGCGGCCGATGCGAAGGCGGTGGCGGGCATGCTCGAGCACTGGGAGCGCTCATTGGTGGACATCGGCTTTCTGGACCCCGAGGCGCCGAAGAAGCTGATGCCCCGGCTTCAGCAGCTTTTCAACCGCGCCCAGCCCACGCCCGAAGAGATCCACATCCTGCGGGGCATCGCCAAGGCCATGGCCGACGCCGCAAACGGCCCGCGCAAGGGCTAAAACCCCATCGCGCGTGCGCGAAAGACTGCCGGCTTTAGACTGCGCGGCCCCTATCGATATAACGACAACAAAGGCAGCGATGTTCTCTCGTTTGCGCGCCGACATCCGGTGCATCCTCGAACGCGACCCGGCCGCGCGCAGCGCCTGGGAAGTGATCACGGTCTACCCCGGCTTTCATGCCGTGGTGCTGCATCGCTGGGCGCACGCTTGTTGGACGCACGGTTTCAAGTGGCCGGCCCGCTTTATCGCGCATGTGGCCCGCTGGCTCACGGGCATCGAGATTCACCCGGCCGCCAAGATCGGCGAGCGGGTGTTCTTCGACCATGCCATGGGCGTGGTGGTGGGCGAAACCGCTGAGATCGGCGACGGCTGCACCATCTACCAGGGCGTGACGCTGGGCGGCACCTCGCTCTACAAGGGCGCCAAGCGCCACCCGACGCTGGGGCGCAACGTGGTGGTGAGCGCGGGCGCCAAGGTGCTGGGCGGCTTCGAGGTTGGCGACGGCGCCAAGATCGGCAGCAACGCGGTGGTCATTAAGCCGGTGCCTGCCGGGGCAACGGCGGTGGGCATTCCCGCGCGCATCATTCCGTCGAAGGCGGGCGAGAGCGCCGATGTCGCTGCGCCGCAGAAGTTCTCGGCCTACGGCATCACGCAGGAGGACGACCCGCTCAGCCAGGCCATGCGCGGGTTGATCGACAGTGCCGCGGGGCAGGAGCACCAGATCGCGCTGCTTTGGCAGGCCATCGAGAAGCTGTCCGCGCACCCCGGCACCAAGGACTGCGTGCCCTGCGACGCGGCGCGCGACGAGAGCTTCGAGGCGGAGAAGCTCACCCAGCTCATAGGCAAATAGCAGAACCATGAAGACGCAAGAACTGCTCCAGACATTGCAAGCCCGCTTCGAGAAGCACATGCAACGCCACAAGGGCGTCGCATGGGCCGACGTTCAGGCAAGGCTCGAAAGCAACCCCGCTGCGGTGAAGTCGATTGGCGCCATGGAAGAAACCGGCGGTGAGCCGGACGTGATCGGCCAGGACAAGAAAACCGGGCAAATCGTGTTCTGCGACTGCGCCCCCGAGAGCCCGACAGGCCGCCGGAGCCTCTGCTATGACCGTGAGGCGCTCGACGCGCGCAAGGAAAACAAGCCGCAGGACAACGCGCTCGGCATGGCGGCCGCCATGGGCATCGAGCTGTTGACGGAAGAGCAGTACCGGGAGCTGCAGAAGCTCGGCAAGTTCGATGCGAAGACTTCCAGCTGGATCAAGACGCCGCCTGACGTTCGCTCACTTGGCGGAGCGCTCTTCGGCGACTACCGCTATGGCAAGGTGTTCGTGTATCACAACGGTGCCCAGTCTTACTACGCGGCAAGAGGCTTTCGCGGGTTGCTTCGCGTGTGAGCACGCGGTCGATGTGATCGCGCCCTGATCACGTCAGGGCATATCAAGACGAGCGTTTGGCGGATGTGCTGCTGTGCAGCGAGCCGTGCACATGCCCCGCGTGCTGCCCGAAGGGCTCCGTGGCGAGCGTGGCGGTGTCCAGCTCTTGCAGGATGCCGCAGTTCTGCGCCGACTCGGCCCCGCAGCATTGCTGGCGGAGCGCCTTCAGCTGCTTTTCCAGCAGCTTCAGTTCCGAGATGCGGGCGGCCACGTGGCCGATGTGGTCGTCCAGCAGCTGGTTGACCTGGCCGCAGTCTTCGCCCGGCGCATCGCGGAACCGCAGCAGGCTGCGGATTTCATCGAGCGTCATGTCCAGCGAACGGCAGCGGCGGATAAAGCCCAGCCGTTGCGCGTGCTCGTCGTCGTAGATGCGGTAGTTGCCTTCGGTGCGCGCCGGCTCGGGCAGCAGCTGCTCGCGCTCGTAATAGCGGATGGTTTCGACCGGCGTGTTCGCGACCTTGGCCAGTTCTCCGATTTTCATGATGCGGCAAGAACGAAGTGAAGGAATTTGTCGTTTGACTCTACACCTGCTTCAGGGTTTCCAATTGTCTTCATGACGAACCAGAATGCCCTGAAACCCTTGGCGCCGCACGCCCACGCGCCTGCCGAAACGGCCTGCTGCGGCAACTCCGCGTGTGGATCAACGACCGCCGCCCCCATCGCAGCTGTCGACACCGCCGATGTTCCGAAGGGCGCCTTGCTCTTTCGTATTCCCACGATGGACTGCGCCGTGGAAGAGTCGGAAATCCGGCGCGCGCTCGAGCCCGTTCAGGGCATCAGCGGGCTGCGCTTCCGGCTCGGCGAACGCACCATGGCCATTACGGCCGATGAGGCCACGTTGCCCGATGCGCTGGCCGCCATTCGCAAGGCGGGGTTCAAGCCCGAGCCGCTGAACGACGTGGCGGGCGGGCAGCCTGCCGCCGACGGAACGGCGCGCGCCACCGGCTTCATGACGCCGGAACTTATGCGGCTGGTTGCCGCGCTGGTGCTGGCCATCGCGGCCGAGACGATTTCCTTTCTCGCGCCGGAGGGCGCCGGGTTCACTGCGATGGAGATGGCGCTTGCGCTCGGAGCCATCGGCCTGGCCGGGCTCGATACCTACAAGAAGGGCTTTGCGGCACTGGTGCGCGGGCGGCTGAACATCAATGCACTGATGGCCGTGGCCGTGACGGGTGCCTTCCTGATAGGCCAATGGCCCGAGGCCGCGATGGTGATGGCGCTCTATGCCATTGCCGAAATGATCGAGGCCCGTGCCGTCGATCGCGCGCGCAATGCCATCCAGGGGCTGCTGGCGCTGGCGCCCGAGCAGGCCGAGGTGCGGCAGCCCGACGGCAGCTGGAATACGGCGAAGGCCGACACCGTGGCGCTGGGCGCCGTTGTGCGCATCCGCCCCGGCGAGCGCGTGCCGCTGGACGGCGTCGTCACCCAGGGAACCAGCGCCATCGACCAGGCACCCGTCACCGGCGAGAGCATTCCGGTCGACAAGTCGGCTGGCGATGCGGTGTTCGCGGGCACCATCAACCAGACGGCCGCGCTTGAATTCCGCGTGACGGCGGTGGCAGCCAACACCACGCTGGCCCGCATCATCCATGCGGTCGAAGAGGCGCAAGGCTCACGTGCGCCCACGCAGCGCTTCGTCGACAAGTTCGCGTCGGTCTATACGCCCGCTGTCTTCGTGCTGGCCATTGCCGTGGCGGTGCTCACGCCCTGGCTCATGGGCTGGACCTGGCTGCAGGCCGTCTACAAGGCGCTGGTGCTGCTGGTCATCGCGTGCCCTTGCGCGCTCGTCATTTCGACGCCCGTCACCGTGGTGAGCGCGCTGGCTTCGGCGGCGCGGCGCGGCATTCTGATCAAGGGCGGCACCTACCTCGAAGAGGCGCGCAAGCTGAAGGCGGTGGCGCTCGACAAGACGGGCACCATCACCGAAGGCAAGCCGCGGCTGGTCGAGTCGAGCCTGATCGGGACCGCGGCTGACAAGGATGCGGTCTTTGCGGTTGCGGCAAGCATCGCAAGCCGTTCTGATCACCCCGTGTCCAAGGCCATTGCCGAGGGCCTGGAGATCGAAGCGCTGGAGGTCGGAGACTTCACGGCCCTGCCGGGGCGCGGCGTACAGGCCACGCACGGGGGCCAAGCCTATGTGCTCGGCAACCATCGGTTGATCGAGGAGCGGGGGCTGTGCACCCCGGCGCTCGAAGCCGAGCTGAAGCGCCATGAAGAAGCCGGGCGCACCGTCACGCTGCTGGCCTCCGGCCAGGAGGTGCTCGCGCTGTTTGCGGTGGCCGACACCATCAAGCCCTCTTCGCAGGCCGCCATGGCCGAGCTTCGCTCGCTCGGCGTCACGCCCGTGATGCTGACCGGCGACAACGCCGCCACGGCCCGGGCCATCGGCGCGCATGCGGGCATCGACGACGTGCGTGGCAACCTGCTGCCCGAAGAAAAACTCGACGCTGTCAAGGCGCTCCAGCAGCGCCACGGCGTGGCCGGCATGGTGGGCGACGGCATCAACGATGCGCCCGCGCTCGCCCAGGCGGACATCGGCTTTGCAATGGGCGGCGCCGGCACCGACACGGCCATGGAGGCGGCGGACGTGGTCATCATGAACGACGACCTGCGCCGCCTGCCCGAGACCATTCGCCTGTCGCGCCGGGCGCACTCGGTGCTGTGGCAGAACATCACGCTGGCGCTGGGCATCAAGGGCGTGTTCTTCGTGCTTGCGGTGTTCGGCAGCGCCACCATGTGGATGGCGGTGTTCGCGGACATGGGGGCGAGCCTGCTGGTGGTGGCCAACGGACTGCGGTTGATGCGCATGCCGAAGGCGAGTGACGGCGGCTGAGGCTACCGGGGAGCAGGCGATCGAAAGCCTGGCCTCACCAGCGTGCGGCCCATTTTTCAAGCGGCACGCGCGCCGCGTTGCACACGTAGCTCACGGCGTGGTACCAGCCCGCAAGCATCATCAGCTCGATGAGCTGCGGTGGGCTCCAGTGGGCGCCCAGAGCCTCCCACAGCGCGTCGTCCACATGGCTGGTGTCGTGCAGCTGATCGACCAGCTGAACCAGCAGGCGGTCCCGGGGTGCGAGCAGTTCGAGGTCTTCGGTGACCGAGGCCATCACGCGCCTGTCGGTGGCGCTGAAACCGGCTGCATCGCCAAACGCCGCGATGTGCACACCCCATTCGTACTCCGCGCCGCAGCGCGCACACGCGCGTGATCACCACCTCGCGGTCGCGCAGGTCGATTGCGGCTTTGCGGCCGAGAAGATAGCGGCCGAGTCCCAGCGTGCGCTCGGCCAGTTCGGGGTTGATGGCCAGCACGCGGAACAGCGCTAGAACTTCTGCTCTTCCGGGCGGGTTCATTCGCGCCAGCAGGTCGGCAATCGGTTCGGGGTAAGGCGCTTCGAGCGGCCGGATGCGGGGCGCGCTGTTGTCTGTTGCCGCGAGGGTCGTCATGGTCGAATCCTTCGTAGAATGCGGTTCAAATCGCTACGAAAAGCGTAGCGACGTTTGCAGTCTATCGCTACGAAATGCGTAGCGCAAGAGAAGCCCAGGACCTGATTTTTTGAAACTCGCCTCATGAGCAAAGCCGAAGCCCCGCATGAACCAATGGCCCCTGCTGCATCGCGCCGACCGGTGATGCGGCTGCTCGAGCAACTGGGCCGCAAGGGCACGCTGCGCATCTTGTGGGAACTGCGCGATGGCATGCCGCAAAGCTTCAGGGCCTTGCGTGTGAGCACGGGTGACATGTCGCCCTCGGTGCTGAACGACCGGCTCAAGGAACTGCGCGCGGGCGGCATCGTTGCGCTGGCCGACGCGGGCTACGTGCTGACCGAATCGGGCGGTGAACTCGTCAAGCGGCTCAAGCCGCTCAATCAATGGGCCGATCGTTGGTTCGAAGCGTCTGAACAAAACTAACATCGCGTATTCCCCTTCACCCGCGCTCTGGTCCATGTCCGCCACCTCTCTCCTGCTGCAACTCATCGTCATCCTGAGCACAGCGCGCATCTGCGGCTGGGTGCTTCGCCACGTGGGCCAGCCGAGCGTGGTCGGCGAAATGGCGGCCGGCCTCATGCTCGGGCCGGTCGTCATGGGGGCGCTGTTTCCTTCGCTGCATGCGCAGCTTTTCTCCAAGAGCCACCTCGAGGGGCTGTCGTCGCTTTCGACGGTGGGCCTGGTGCTCTTCATGTTCGTGGTGGGGCTCGAACTGCGGGCCGCGCAGGGCGTGCGCGCGCAGCTGAAGGCCGCCGGCTACGTGGGGGCGCTCAGCGTTGCCGTGCCGATGGTGCTGGGCATTGCAATCTCGCCGGCCTTGCATCCGTCGCTGGCGCCGGCGGGGGTGGGCTTCTGGCCGTTTGCGCTGTTCATGGCAGCGGCGCTTTCGATAACCGCGTTTCCTGTGATGGCGCGCATCCTGAAAGACCGCGGGCTCACGCGCACGCCATTCGGCCAGCTTTCGCTGAGCGCGGCGGCGGTGGTCGACGTGTTCGCGTGGATCTTGCTGGCGCTGGTGGTGGCCCTCGCGGGCGCGGGCGAGGGCTACACCGGCCTGCTCAAGACCACGGCAGGCGTGGTCGTGCTGCTGGCTGTGCTGTTCTTCGGCATGAAGCCGGCCTTCGCATGGCTGCTGCGCACGCGCGCGCCCAACGGCGAGCCTTCGACCACCATGATGGCCTCGCTGATGATCGGCCTCCTGGTGTGCGCACTGGCAACCGAATGGCTGCACCTGCATGCCGTGTTCGGCGCCTTCCTGTTCGGCGCCTGCCTGCCGCGCGACGACCGTTTGCTGAATTCGCTCACCGAGCGCATCGAGCCGATTTCCATCGTGGTGCTGATGCCGCTGTTCTTCGCGCTGGCGGGGCTGGGAACCACCGCCAATGCCTTTACGGGCGCGAGCGTGGGCGCAATGCTGCTGATCGTCGGCGTGGCCACCATCGGCAAGCTGGCCGGTGGGGCCATCGGCGCGCGCATGGCGGGCTACGGATGGCGCGACAGCCTTGCCACCGGTTCGCTCATGAATGCGCGCGGGCTGATGGAGCTCATCGTGATGAAGATCGGCCTGGACGCCGGCTTGATCGGGCCCGAGCTCTTCACCATGCTGCTGGTGATGGCGCTGGTGACTACCGCGATGACGGGGCCGCTGATCAACCTGGTGATGGGCCGCACCAAGGCGCCCGCCGCCGCAGACGAAACGCCGGCCCGCGCAGAGCCCTAGTCAACAGCGGGTACGGCCCAGCATGCGTGTTCAAGGCCAGGAACGGTCTTCGAGCACGTAGCCGCTGCCGCGCACCGTGTGCAGCAGCTTCAGGTCGAAAGGGTCGTCGATCTTGGCGCGCAGCCTGCGAATGGCCACCTCGAGCACGTTGGTGTCGCTGTCGAGCGTGCTGTCCCACACTTCTTCGGCGAGCGTGCTGCGCAAGACGATATGCCCCCTGTTGCGCAGCAGCACCGCCAGCAGCGCGGACTCCTTTGCCGTGAGTTCGATGCGCCGGTGGTTGCGAACGCACTTGCCGCTTGCAAGGTCGAGTTCCAGGTCAGCCAGCCGGAAGGTGGTCGGCTCGTTCGGCTTGCCGCGTTGAACCAGGATGCGTACGCGCGCCAGCAGCTCCGGCAAGGCGAAGGGCTTCACCAGGTAATCGTCTGCGCCCAGCCGCAGGCCGTTCACCCGGTCTTCGACCTTGTCCCGCGCCGTGAGCACCAGCACGGGCACGGTGCTGGTCCGCCGCAGCGCGCGCAGCAGCGCAAAGCCGTCGGCACCGGGAAGCACCGCGTCGAGCAGGATCAACGCGTAGTCGTGCTGCGCGGAAAGGTAGCGGCCCTTGGCGCCATCGCGCGCAATGTCGACTGCGTACCCGTTTTCCTCCAGGCCCTTCTTCAGCTCATCGCCGAGCTGGGGCTCGCCCTCAATGACCAGAATTCGCATCGACGGATGTTAGTTGGGGGGTGGGTGGAAGGCGGGTGCGAACCTGTCGTTTCGAACGACGGACTGGGCGCCGGCCCCGTGTCATACATTGCGCCGCGGGCCTGCGACTCGAAGGGGCAATGCAGGAGCCGTGCCACGTGCCGCCGATATACTTTTGGAACCATGCGCCGCTGGCTCCAGATCTTCTTGCTGTTCCTGCTGCCGTTCCAGTTCAGCTGGGCGGCATCTGCGGCGTATTGCCAGCACGAGCGCGATGTGCAGCCCCGCCATTGGGGCCACCATGAGCACCCGTCCGAGGCGGGCAGCCACGGCGGTACCCGTGCCGACGACACGCAGAAGAGCCCGGGCACGCAACCCAACGCCGTGCTCGGCGACTGCGCGGCCTGCCACCTGGGCCATGCGCAGCATCTGCCGTCAGCGGCAGAGCAGGGGCAAGGCCTGCCTGCGCTCGCGCGGGCATTGCGTGTCATGCGAGCGGAGCACTTTGTCTCGCATATCTCCGAAGTGCCTGTGCGCCCTGCAAGACCTCTCGCCGCTTGATTCGGCGAGAGACAACCCTACCCCTGATACCCCGCATCAGCTGAGCTCTCGCCGAATTCCCTCGCCCGTTGTTTTGCAACCCAGGAGAATTCGATGCGCACGCTCTTCGTGCCGCTGGCCGTCATGGCCTTGGCGGCGCCCCCGGCATTTTCACAAACCGATGCCGGTTCCAATCCTTCGCCGCTGCTGCGGCAGGCTGCTGCAAGAACAGTGGAGCCCGCGGGCCCGCTGGACCTGCGCAGCGCCATCGCGCTCGCACAACGGGCCAACCCCGGGCTTTCGTCCGCCGCGCGCGAGCAGGAGGCCACCGATGCCGCCGTGCTGCAGGCGGGCGCATGGCCTAACCCCGTGCTCGAGGCGCAGGTGGAAGACCTGCGCCGGGGCAACCGCACCACCACGCTGCTGCTGAGCCAGCCCGTCGAGCTGGGCGGCAAGCGCGCAGCCCGCGTGGCGGCGGCCGAACGTGCGCGCGACCAGGCCGCATCGGCGTTGCTTGCGCGGCGTTCGGAGCTGCGTGCATCGACCATCACGCTGTTCTTCGACGTGCTGGCTGCGCAGGAGCGCCTGCGGCTGATGCAGGATTCGTTGGGCCTTGCGCAAGCGGCCACCCGCGCAGCCGCCAACCGCGTGGCGGCGGGCAAGGTTCCGCCGCTCGAAGAGACGCGCTCGCGCGTGGCAGAGGCCGGCATCCAGGTCGAACTGCAGCAGGCCGAGGGCGCATTGCGCTCGGCGCGCCGCCAGGTCGCCGCGCTGTGGGGCAACCCCGATCCGCGCTTCACGCAGGCAGAGGGTGCGGTCGATCGGCCGCCGCCGCTTGCACTGGCGCAGGACGTGGAGAGGCGGCTTGCCGCGGCGCCCATGTTGCGCCAGGCACGGCTCGAGGTCGAGCGGCGCCAGGCGCTTTCGCAACTGGAGCAGGCGCGGCGCGTGCCCGACGTCACCGTGTCGCTCGGCGCCAAGCGTGTGCCGGCCGACGAAGGCATGGGCAGCAGCAACGGCCGCAACCAGGTGGTGGTGGGCGTGTCGGTACCGCTGCCAATCTTCGACACCAACCGCGGCAACGTGGCCGAGGCGTTGAGCCGCGAAGAGAAGGCGCGGGACGACCTTGCCGCGGCCGAGCTGCAGCTGGGTGCCGATGTGGCGCAAGCCACCGAGCGCCTGCGTTCGGCGCGCGCCGCCGCCGAGACGCTGCAGCGCGATGCACTGCCCGGCGCCGAGGCCGCCTACAAGGCTGCCGCCAAGGGCTTCGAGTTCGGCAAGTTCAGCTTTCTCGAAGCGCTCGATGCGCAGCGCACGCACTTCCAGGTGCGCAACCAGTACCTGATGGCCGTGGCCGACGCGCATCGCGCGGCCAGCGAGCTAGACCGGCTGCTGGGCACCGAGGCCGACGAAACCCCGCGTACGGCGGATGCCGCACGCTGACAAGGAAACCACATCATGAATACGGAAGAGCGAAACACGCCCGCGGGGCGCATCGGCAAGAAGCAATGGATGGCGATCGTGGTCGTGCTGGTCGCCGGCATCGCCGCAGGCGCGCTGATCTTGCGTACCGCGCCGGCCAAGCCTGAAGGCTTGGGGCATTCGGAAGCGGCCGAGCATGCCGAGGGCGAGCACCATGAGGAAGAAGGCAAGGGAGAAGAGAAGGACCACGGCCATGACCATGACCACGGGCATGGCCACGCCTCCGGCGAGGACGGCAAGGAAGAGAAGAAGGGCGAGCACACGGAAGGGCACAAGGAAGAGCACAAGGAAGGGCGCAAGGAAGGGCGCAAGGAAGGGCGCAACGAACAGGAGGGAAAGATCGCCTTCACCGACGAGCAGATCAAGGCCGCGGGCGTGGCTGTGGAGAACGCCGGCCCCGCGCGCATCAAGTCGTTGCTGCAACTGCCGGGCGAGATCAAGTTCAACGAGGACCGACTCGCCCACGTGGTGCCGCGCGTGGGCGGCGTGGTCGAAAGCGTATCGGCCAACCTTGGGCAGGAAGTGAAGCGCGGCCAGGTGCTGGCCGTGCTCTCCAGCCCGGCGCTGTCGGAGCAGCGCAGCGAGCTGCAGACGGCGCAGCGCCGGCTCGAGCTGGCCCGCACCACCTACCAGCGCGAGAAGAAGCTGTGGGAAGAAAAGATTTCTGCCCAGCAGGACTACCTGCAGGCGGAGCAGGCCATGCAGGAGGCGCAGATTGCCGTGGCCAACGCCAACCAGAAGCTGCTGGCGCTGGGCGCCACGCCGGCCTCGTCGGCCCTGGGCCGCTACGAGCTGCGCGCACCCTTCGACGGCATGGTGGTCGAAAAGCACATCTCGCTCGGCGAAGCGGTGAAGGAAGACGCCAGCGTGTTCACCATTTCCGATCTTTCGACCGTGTGGGCCGAGATCAGCGTGGCCGCCAACCAGCTGAACCTGGTGCGCATCGGCGAGCCGGCGACCATTCGATCGAGCGCCTTCGAGCAGGCGGCCAGCGGCACGGTGTCGTACGTGGGCTCGCTCATCGGCGCGCAAACGCGCACGGCCACTGCGCGCGTCACCCTGACCAACCCGCAGCGCATGTGGCGGCCAGGGCTGTTCGTGAACGTGGAGCTGGTTTCGTCCGAAGCGAACGCCCCAGTGGCGGTGTCGGCCGAAGCCGTGCAAACGGTGGAAGACAAACCGACCGTGTTCCTGCGAGTGCCAGGCGGCTTTGTGCCCCAGCATGTGCAGACCGGCCGCAGCGACGGCCAGCGCATCGAGATCGTGGGTGGCCTTGCGCCCGGCGCAGCCCATGCGGGCAGCGGCAGCTTCGTCGTCAAGTCGCAGCAGGGCAAGAGCTCTGCCACGCACACCCACTGAGGACGCCGCATGTTCGAACGAGTCATCCGGTTTTCCATCGAACAGCGCTGGCTGGTGTTGCTGGCCGTGCTCGGCATGGCCGCGCTCGGTATCTTCAGCTACCAGAAGCTGCCTATCGACGCCGTGCCAGACATCACCAACGTGCAGGTGCAGATCAACACGGCCGCACCGGGCTATTCGCCGCTCGAGGCCGAGCAGCGCGTGACCTATCCCATCGAGACGGTGATGGCCGGCCTGCCCGGCCTGCAGCAGACGCGCTCGCTTTCGCGCTACGGCCTTTCGCAGGTGACGGTGATCTTCGAGGACGGCACCGACATCTACTTTGCGCGCCAGCTGGTGAACGAGCGCATCCAGTCGGCGCGCGAGAGCATGCCGGCCGGCATCTCGCCGGTGATCGGGCCCATTTCGACCGGCCTCGGCGAGATCTATCTCTGGACGGTGGAGGCAGACGAGGGCGCAAGGAAGGCCGACGGCACGCCCTACACGCCGACCGACCTGCGCGAGATCCAGGACTGGATCATCAAGCCGCAGCTGCGCAACGTGAAGGGCGTGACCGAGATCAACTCCATCGGCGGCTACGCCAAGGAGTTTCAGGTTGCGCCCGATCCCGCCAAGCTGCTGGCGCACGGCCTCACCATGACCGAGCTGGTCACCGCGCTGGAGCGCAACAACGCCAACGTGGGCGCGGGCTACATCGAGAAGCGCGGCGAGCAGTACCTCATTCGTGTGCCGGGGCAGGCCAAGTCGGCCGAAGACATCGGCAACGTGATCCTGGGCAACGCCAACGGCATTCCGCTGCGCGTGCGGGATGTGGCCGAAGTGGGCATCGGCCAGGAACTGCGCACCGGCGCCGCCACCGACAACGGCCGCGAGGTGGTGCTGGGCACGGTGTTCATGCTGATCGGCGAGAACAGCCGTACCGTGTCGCAGGCGGTCGATAAAAAGATGCAGGAGATCAACCGCACCTTGCCCGCCGGGGTGAAGGCGGTCACGGTGTACGACCGCACCGTGCTGGTCGACAAGGCCATTGCCACGGTGAAGAAGAACCTCTTCGAAGGCGCGGTGCTGGTCATCGCGGTGCTGTTTCTCTTTCTCGGCAACATCCGCGCGGCGCTCATCACGGCGTTGGTCATTCCGCTGTCGATGCTGTTCACCTTCACCGGCATGGTGAACCAGAAGGTCAGCGCCAACCTCATGAGCCTGGGCGCGCTGGACTTCGGCATCATCATCGACGGGGCGGTGGTGATCGTGGAGAACTGCGTGCGGCGCCTCGCGCATGCGCAGGCAAAGCTCGGGCGGCCGCTCACGCGCAGCGAGCGCTTCCATGAAGTGTTCGCGGCCTCTCAGGAGGCGCGCCGACCGCTGCTGTTCGGCCAGCTGATCATCATGATCGTGTACCTGCCGATCTTTGCGCTCACGGGCGTGGAGGGCAAGCTGTTCCACCCGATGGCTTTCACCGTGGTGATTGCGCTGCTGGGCGCGATGATCCTGTCGATCACCTTCATTCCGGCAGCCGTGGCGCTCTTCATCGGCAACAGGGTGAGCGAGAAGGAAAACCGCCTGATGCAGTGGGCCAGGCGCGGCTACGAGCCGCTGCTGGCGCGCGTGATGACGGCCAAGCCGCTGGTCATCACCATGGCTTGTGTCGCGGTGGTGCTTTCGGGCCTGCTGGCCACGCGGCTGGGCACGGAGTTTGTGCCGAGCTTGGGCGAGGGCGACTTTGCGGTGCAGGCGCTGCGTATACCGGGCACCAGCCTCACGCAGTCGGTCGAAATGCAAAAGCAGATCGAACGCACGCTGAAAGAAAAGTTTCCGGAGATCGAGCGCGTGTTCGCGCGCACCGGCACGGCCGAGATTGCGTCGGACCCCATGCCGCCGAACATCTCCGACGGCTACATCATGCTGAAGCCCGAGAGCGAGTGGCCGGCGCCTCAAGGTGCATCTCGCCGCACTCGCGCCGAGCTGCTGGCCGCAGTGCAGGAAGAGGTTGAAAAGCTGCCGGGCAACAACTACGAGTTCTCGCAGCCGATCCAGCTGCGCTTCAACGAACTGATCTCGGGTGTGCGCAGCGACGTGGCCGTGAAGATCTTCGGCGACGACATGGCGGTGCTGGACAAGACGGCGGCCGAGGTGTCGGAAACGTTGAGCAAGATCTCAGGTGCCGCAGAAGTGAAGGTCGAGCAGACCACCGGCCTGCCGATGCTCACCGTGAACATCGAACGCGACAAGACCGCGCGCTACGGCCTCAACGTGGGCGAGGTGCAAGAGGCGATTTCCATTGCAGTGGGCGGCCGCGAGGCGGGCACGCTGTTCGAGGGCGACCGGCGCTTCGACATCCTCGTGCGCCTGCCCGAAAACCTGCGCACCGACCTGGAGGCGATCAAGCGCTTGCCGATCGCACTGCCCAGGGGCGCTGGCGCCGAGGCTCAGCAGCGCACCAGCTTCATTCCGCTGGGCGAGGTGGCAACGCTGGAGCTTGCGCCGGGCCCCAACCAGGTGAGCCGCGAGGACGGCAAGCGCCGCATCGTGGTGAGCGCCAATGTGCGTGGCCGCGACCTCGGCTCCTTCGTGGCCGAGGCCGAAGAGGCCATGCGCAAGGTGAGCATTCCGCCGGGCTACTGGACCGCATGGGGCGGCCAATACGAAAACCTGGCCTCGGCCACCGAGCGGCTGCAGGTGGTGGTGCCGGTGTCGCTGCTGCTGGTGTTCACGCTGCTGTTCGCGATGTTCGGCAACCTGAAGGACGGCTTGCTGGTGTTCACCGGCATTCCGTTCGCGCTCACGGGCGGCATCGTGGCGCTGTGGCTGCGCGGCATACCGTTGTCGATTTCGGCGGCGGTGGGCTTTATCGCGCTTTCGGGCGTGGCGGTGCTCAACGGGCTGGTGATGATTTCGTTCATTCGCAACCTGCGCGAGGGCGGGTTGCCGCTCGATGCGGCAATTCGCGAAGGTGCGCTCACGCGGTTGCGGCCGGTGCTGATGACAGCGCTGGTGGCTTCGCTGGGCTTCGTGCCGATGGCGATTGCCACCGGCACCGGCGCCGAGGTGCAGCGGCCGCTGGCGACGGTGGTGATCGGCGGCATCCTGTCGTCGACTGCTCTGACGTTGCTGGTGCTGCCGCTGCTGTACCGCATGGCGCACCGGCGCGACGAGGAAGCCGGGCGCGAAGCCCGGGTTCTCAGTTCCTGATGGCCGACTTCGGCCGGAAGGCCTTGCAGACCGAATCGTCGGTCTCCAGGTACGGCCCGCCGATCAGGTCGATGCAATAGGGCACCGCCGCGAAGATGCCCGGCACGAGCTGCTTGCCGTCGGCATCCTTCAGCCCTTCGAGCGTTTCCGCAATCGACTTCGGCTGCCCCGGCAGGTTGATGATCAGGCTCTTGTCGCGGATGACCGCCACCTGACGCGACAGGATGGCCGTGGGCACGAAGCGCAGGCTGATCTGGCGCATCTGTTCGCCGAAGCCGGGCATTTCCTTGTGGGCCGCGGCCAGCGTGGCTTCTGGCGTTACGTCGCGCAGGGCCGGGCCGGTGCCGCCGGTGGTCAGCACCAGCGAGCAGCCGGCGTCCACCAGCTCGATCAGTGTGGCGCTGATGAGCGCCGCCTCGTCGGGAATGAGCCGCGCTTCGAAATCGATCGGGTTCTTCAGCGCGCGGCCGAGCCATTCTTTCAGCGAAGGCAGGCCCTTGTCTTCGTAGGTGCCGCTGGAGGCGCGGTCGCTGATGGAGACGATGCCGATGCGGATGGAGTCAGGTGTGCTCATGGTGTTGATCCTTCCCCTTCCGGGGAAGGTTGGGATGGGGGCAGCCAGGGTGCCTGATGGATGCGCCGCTTGCCCCCACCCCGGCCCTCCCCGGGAGGAGGGAGAAAGGCAAGTGGCTCATGCGTCCTCTTCCCGGTCCTGCGCGGCGGCCGCCGCAGCGTGGTCCGCACCGCCATGCACCGCCAGCTGCGCACGCACCAGCTGGAAGATCTCGCGGTAAGCCTTGCCCTGTCGCGGCGCTTCGCCCGGCGGGCCGGCCTTCAGGTCCTTGCGGGCCTGGCGCACCAGGGCGCGCAGCTGCTGCGAATCGGTGCCGGGGTGGGTTTCGATCCAGCCGCCCAGCGCGTCGTCGTCGGCAATCAGCCGGTCGCGCCAGCGTTCGGCCTCGTGCAGGGCGGCGGCTTCGGCCGCGGGCACGGTGTTCTGCTCGGCCAGGGCCTGCTTCACGGCCTCCAGCACTTCGGGCTCGAGCTTGCGCATCAGCTTGCCGATGAACTGCATCTGGCGGCGCTTGCCCTCGAAATTGGTGATGCGCTTGGCCTCGGCCACGGCGTCGATCAGCTTTTCGTCCAGCGGCAGCGCGTCGAACAGGCCGGCGCGCAGGCCGAGAAGTTCGGTGCCCAGCTTTTGCAGTTCGTCGCTTTCGCGCTTCAGGTCGGTACGGCTGGCTTCGTCGGTGCCCTTGAGCTCGCGCTTGAGCTCCAGGTCGAGCTCGCTGCCTTCGGCAACGAACTGGCCACGGACGAAATAGCCTTTTTTGGGTTTGCGGGACATGGGGTGGATTCTGGGCCGCCACGTGCAGCGTTGCAACGCGTGCAATGCAAATGGGCGAGCCGGGGGAAACGGAAAATAGGGGGCGCAAGTATCATAGCCACCACATGACGACATCTTCCTCGCGCGCCGATTCCGGCTTCGCCTACAGCCGCTCCTTCTTCGAAAACCTGGTCGACTCGGCCCTGGCCCACGCCAAAAAGCTCGGTGCAACCGATGCCGGCGCCGAGGCCTCCGAGGGCTGCGGCCTCAGCGTCTCGGTCCGCAAAGGCGAGCTCGAAAACGTGGAGCGCAACCGCGACAAGTCGCTGGGCATCACGGTCTACGTGGGCCACCGCCGCGGCAACGCCAGCACCTCCGACTTTTCGGAGGCCGCCATCGCCCAGACCGTGCAAGCGGCCTACGACATTGCCCGCTTCACGGCCGAAGACCCGGTGAGCGGCCTTCCCGACGAGGAAGACATTGCCAAGGACCACCCCGAACTCGACCTGTTCCATCCCTGGGACGTGACGAGCGAGCAGGCCGCCAAGCTGGCGCTGGAATGCGAAGCCGCGGCGCTTTCGACCGACAAGCGCATCACCAACAGCGAAGGCGCGGGCGTTTCGGCCCAGCAGAGCCACTTCTTCAGCGCCCACACGCACGGTTTTCGCGGCGGCTACGCCAGTTCGCGGCATTCGATTTCGGTTGCACCCATCGCCGGCAAGGGCGACGACATGCAGCGCGACTCCTGGTACAGCTCCATGCGCTCGGCCGACGAGCTGGCCAGCCCGCAAGCCGTGGGCCGCTACGCCGCCGAGCGGGCGCTGAGCCGGCTGAAGTCGCGCAAGATCAAGACCACCGAATGCCCGGTGCTGTTCGAGTCGCCGCTGGCCGTGGGCCTGTTGGGCGGGCTGGTGCAGGCCGTGAGCGGCGGGGCGCTCTACCGCAAGAGCACCTTCCTGCTCGATTCGCTCGGTAAACCGGTGCTGCCCAAGCACGTGGACGTGGCCGAAGACCCGCACATCCCGCGCGGCAAGGGCAGCTCGCCGTTCGACGACGAAGGCGTGAAAACCCGCGCGCGCAAGGTGGTGGATGCCGGCCGGCTCGAAGGCTACTTCCTGTCGACCTATTCGGCCCGCAAGCTCGGCATGAAAACCACCGGCAACGCCGGCGGCTCGCACAACCTCACGCTGAGTTCGCGCCTCACCAAGGCCGGCGACGACCTGGACGCCATGCTCGCCAAGCTGGGCACGGGCCTCTTCGTGATCGAGCTGATGGGGCAGGGCGTGAACTACGTGACCGGCGACTATTCGCGCGGTGCCAGCGGCTTCTGGGTCGAGAAGGGGCGCATCGCCTTTCCGGTGCAGGAGATCACCATCGCCGGCAACCTGAAGGACATGCTGATGGGCATCGAGGCCATTGGCGCCGATGCCTACACCTTCGGCGCCAAGACCACGGGCTCGGTGCTGGTCAACCGCATGAAGGTGGCCGGCAGCTGAGCCGGCCAATTCCTCAGACGATCCGGACCGAAAGGTTCGGCAGCCCGTCGATGTGGATCTCGATCACGTCGCCGCGCACCACAGGGCCCACGTTTTCCGGCGTGCCCGAATAGATGATGTCGCCGGGCATCAGCTCGAACGCCTGCGACAGGCGGCTGATCTGCTCCGCCACCGACCAGATCATGTGCTTGAGCGTGGCGTTCTGCTTGGTCTGGCCGTTCACCTTGAGCCAGATCGACCCGTCGGTGTAGTGCCCGACCTTCGCCACCGGATGAATCGGGCCGATGGGCGCCGAATGGTCGAAGCTCTTGCCGATTTCCCAGGGCTTTTTCTGGTCGCCCATTTCGCGCTGCAGGTCGCGGCGGGTCATGTCCAGGCCGAGCGAATAGCCGTAGACCAGCCCCAGCGCATCCGCGGGCGCGATGTTGCGGCCGCCCTTGGCAAGGGCCACGACCAGTTCCACCTCGTAGTGATAGTTCTTGGTGAGCGTCGGGTACGGATGGTCGGCCACGGTGCCGGGCATCACGACCTGGATCGCGTCCGCCGGCTTCTGGAAGAAGAACGGCGGCTCGCGGGTCGGGTCGGAGCCCATTTCGCGCGCGTGGGCCGCATAGTTGCGGCCGATGCAGTAGATGCGCCGCACCGGAAACGCCTGCTCGCTGCCGACGATCGGAACCGTGGTCTGCGCAACCGTGAAGGGCGTTTGCGGCGCCCGCGATGCGCCGGCCGGCAGGGCGCAACCGGCAACTGCGCCGGCCGCCATGGCGGCAGAGCCGGCCAGCAGCCCGCGTCGTGAACTGGACATGATTTTTGTCTCCTGAGTCTTTTGTTGGGCGATGAAAACCGGCCGAGGCCAGCCGGGCCATTCTGGAGCGCGCTGGCGCGGCGCTACCGCACGCATCTACGCAAAAACAGGACGCAAACAACACCCGCCGCCGCTCGGCAGGCCCGGGGCAAAGGCTTACCATCGCGCCATGTCGGCCCTTCAATCCAGCCTTCGCCTCTACGGCATGCAGGAGCGCGCGAACCATCTCGACTTCGACATCCGCTTCGAAGGCGCGCGGGACGTGCTGGCGCGGCCGCACCGGCACGAGTATTTCCAGATCCAGGTCAGCATCCATGGCGGCTCGCAGCAGGTGGTGGGCGGGGCGGTGCGCCCGTTCACTGCCGGGCACCTGAGCTTTGTGCTGCCCTACCGCGTGCACGTGGTGCCGCACCCCCCGGCGCCCGCTATGCCATCGTGAACTTCGACCAGGGGTTTCTCTGGCCCGAGCTGCCGGTCGAGGCGCTCGACCTCGAAGAGGTGCCCGTGTCGCGCCAGCCCGAGCTCGCGCCCTTCCTGTTCCAGGAGTACATGGACTTTCATTTCGGCGACGCCGATTTCGCGCGCATCCTCGGCTGGCTCGAAGAGCTTGCCGTGCTGAACCGCGAGCGGCGCTTCGGCAGCGTGGGCGCGATCCGCGGCATTCTGCTGCAGCTGATGGGCCTGGCCTGCAGCCGGCACGAGGCGCAGCTGCTCGCGCAGGCCGCGCTGCGGACCGGCCGCTGCTCGAGCCGCGATGCGCTCCAGCGCGTGATGCGCTATGTGCGCGAGCACCTGGGCGAAGAGATGTCGCTCAACGATGCCGCCGCGGCCGCCATGCTGTCGCCCAACTACCTTGCGCACCTGCTCAAGAAGCAGACCCACCGCACCTTCACCGAACTGGTGACCGAACGCCGCCTGGAGCGCGCGAAGGAACTGCTGCTGACGTCGAACGCGCGCATTGCCGACATCGCGCGGCAGTGCGGCTTTGGCGACGCGGTGTACTTCAGCCGCCGGTTCAGGTTGCGCAACGGCGTGACGCCGCGGCAGTTTCGCAGCCAGGCCGATGCCGGGCTTGGCAAGGCGACAGGGCCTGACAGGCAAGCAAGCCACCCCCGAGAGATGCCATGAGCAGACACCACACCGCGCGAAAGCCGGAACTCGAACATGAACTCATGCGCGATCCGCGGCTCGGATTCGAGCCGGCGGGCGGGAGCTCCGTGCGCTGCCTGCAGCACGGCGTGCCCTGGCCGTTCGACTGCTGGCACTACCACGACGAGTACGAACTGCAGATCATCAACCGCAGCAGCGGCGATGCCTATGTCGGCAACCACATCGGACGCTTCGAGCCCGGCTACGTGGCGCTTGTGGGCGGGCGCCTGCCGCACACCTGGATCTCGGACGGCGTGCCGCCCGAGGGCATTGCCGATCGCAGCATGGTCATTCATTTTCGCGACGAGCCGCTGCGCAAGGGCGTGGGCTTGTTCCCCGAGCTGGAGGCGGTGCTGCCGATGCTCGACCGCGCGAAGCTCGGCGTCGAGTTCTTCGGTGTCGGCGAGCGTGTGCGGGAGCGCTTTGCGCGTGTTCAGGCGCAGGAGGGTTTGGCCCGGCTGTCGGAGTTCATCGGCCTGCTGCACGAGCTCGCCAACTGGGAAGACTATCGCCAGATTTCGAGTGCCGCAGGCCCGCTGGGCGAAGACCCGAGCGCCAACTCGCGCATGCGCCGCGTGCTCGACTACCTCGACCAGCACCTCACCGAAGACCTCTCGCTGCCGGCGGTGTGCGCGGTGGCCAACATGGCCGAAAGCAGCTTCTCGCGCTACTTTCACAAGCACATGGGCAGCACGTTCACCGACTTCGTCACCCGTCTGCGCATTTCGAAAGCTTGCGAGATGCTGCAAGTGTCCGACCGGCTGGTGAGCGACATCTGCTATGAGGTGGGCTTTTCGAACCTCGCCAATTTCAACCGGCGTTTTCTTCAGCTCAAGGGCATGACACCCTCGGCTTACCGGCACCAGGCGCAAGACCGGTTCGGACTTCGCACGGCGCAGAACACGCCGGTTGCTGCCGTGGCTTGAAAATGCGCAGTCCATGAAAGAAGACCCTCAACCCCCGTCACGCCCGCGCATCTACCTGGCGGGGCCGGACGTCTTTCGCCCCGACGCGCGGGACCACTTCGTGCGGCTTGCAGCGGCCTGCGAGGCGCTGGGGCTTGCGGCCCTGCTGCCGGCCGACGGCAACGAGGAGCTGAGCGCCGAAGCTCCCGAAAAGCGCATCTACGAGGCCAACATGCTGCGCCTTCGCGGTGCCGACGGCGTGGTGGCCAATCTGGCGTGCTTTCGTGGACTGGAGCCCGATTCGGGCACGGTGTTCGAGGTTGGCGCCGCGGTGGCGCTCGGCATTCCGGTCGTGGCCTACGGCGTTCCGGAAGGCAGCTATGCGGACCGCGCCAGGTCCGCCTTGCCATGCGCGGTCGATCCGGCCGGCGTGCTGCGCGAAAACGGCAGCGGCATTGCGGTCGAGGACTTCGGACAGCCGCTGAACCTCATGCTGGCCTGCTCGATCCACATTGCGCCGACGCCCGAGGCGGCGTTGTCGAAGATGGCGGAACTGCTCGCCTGATACAACCCTGACCCCCGGCAAAACCCCGAGCCGGCTGGTCATAAAAATATCAGTCAACCGGTCTGCGTGTACGCAGCGCCGGGCATCGGCTGCATACGCTTCGTCCCTCCTGCTTCTGCCGTCCACGCGCCGGCAAGTTGCCGGCAATCCACAACAAGCCACTAGGAGACGAACGATGTCGACTCGAACCACACGCCGCATCACGGCCGGCACCATGCTGCTGGCAGCGCTGGCCACCTGGGGTCAGGCGCAGGCCCAGGTCTGCAAGGAAGACGTGCGCGTGCTGTCGCAGCCCCGCGACGGCCTGACCCTGCTCGAAAAGTACAAGGACGAGTTCAAGAGCCTGAGCGGCGCCTCCTTCAGCATCGACAACCTCAACGAGAACGACCGCCGCACCAAGACGCGCGCCGACGCTTCCACTGTCGGAAAGTACAACGTGTACTACGTCGACGAGGCCAATGTGCCGCTGTTCGCGCAGTCGAAATGGATTGCGCCGCTAGCGAAGTACTACCCGGCCGACTACGACTACGCGGACTTCGACCCCGGCCGGCAGAAGGTGGCCACCTTCGGCGGCGAGGCCTGGTTCGCGCCGCTCACCGGTGGCGGCGACCTGCTGGTGTACCGCAAGGACCTGCTCGAAAAGGCCGGCATCAAGCCACCGGCCACGCTGGAGGAATTTGTCGCCGCCGCGAAGAAGCTCAACGACCCCGCCAACGGGATCTACGGCGTGGCCTTGCGCGGCCAGCGCGGCTCGGGCGCCAACGTATGGCGCTGGATGCCGTTCTTCCGCGGCAACGGCGGCCAGTGGTTCGACGGCGACAAGCCGGTGTTCAACTCGCCTGCGGCGGTGAAGGCCACGCAGACTTATCTCGAACTGTTCAAGTATTCGGCGCCGGGCACGAAGACCGGTGGATGGGACGAGTCCACGGGCGCATTCCTGGCCGGCAAGGTGGCGATGCTGATCGAATCGACACCGCTGGCGGGCAACGCGCTCGACCCGAAGATGTCTACCGTGATCGGCAAGGTGGCCTACCTGCCGCCGCCTTCGCCGCTGACCGGCGGCGGCTACGGCCACGGGCTGGCCATCGGCACCAAGGCCAACAAGACAGAAGAGGCGAAGAAGTGCGCGGGCCTGTTCATCGCCTGGGCCACCTCCAAGAAGAACGAGCAGCGTCGCCTTGCCGAAGGCCAGTTCGGCGAACTGAACCGCACCAGCGTGCTCGGCAGCCCCGAGTTCGCCAAGCGCTACGGCGCCGACCTGGGCAAGGCGCTGGCGGACACCGGCAAGCTCACGGCGGTGAACTTCTGGCAGGACGCGGCCTGGCCCGACCTGGGCGACCGCTGGGGAATCATTCTCGAAGAACTGATCACCGGTTCGCGCAGCGACATCAAGGGCGGGCTGGACGAACTCGACGCCTACGCCAGGCAGCTGATCGCGCGACGCAAGAAGTGAAGAAGACAAGGCGCAACAAGACAAGGCTCCCGGCCGTCTTCATCGGGCCGGGGCTGCTGGTGCTGGCGGTTCTGGCGCTGGTTCCCACGCTGTTTGCCATCGTCATCTCGCTGCAGGACCGTGAGCTGGGGCAGGCCGATTCGAGCTGGGTGGGGTTGTCGAACTATGTCCAGCTGTTTTTGGACCGGCGCTTCCTGAACTCGGTGGGTGTGTCGCTGACGTGGGAAGTGCTGACCGTCAGCGCCACCATGGGCCTGGCCGTGCTGCTGGGCGTGCTGCTCTTCCAATGCGCGACACCGCGCTGGCGCAACGTGCTGTCGATGCTGTTCATCGTGCCGGTGCTGCTGCCGCGCGTGTCGGCCGCCTTCGTATGGAAATTTGCCTTCCATCCGTTGTTCGGCCTGTTGACCTGGCCGTACAAGGCGATTACCGGCGAGCCGCTGGACCTGCTTGCCAGCCCGGTGACGGCGCTGCTGACCGTGGCCTTCGTGGACGTGTGGCAGTGGGGGCTGTTCTTTGCCGTCATCGTGCTCAAGCTGCTCGAAACGCTGCCGCCGCAACCTTTCGAGGCCGCGCGCATGGACCATGCGAAGACGTGGGAGGTCTACGCCTACGTGGCGTTGCCGATGCTGAAGGCGCCGCTCATCAGCCTGACCTTCGTGAAGATGGTCGAGTCGCTGCGCGCGTTCGACCTGATCTACGTGATGACGCGCGGCGGGCCCGGCATTTCCACAGAAACGCTGGACATGTACGCGTTCTCGCAGGGCTTCATCGAGTCGGGCCGCATTTCGTACGCCTCGAGCATGGCGGTGCTGATGATGGTCGCCTCGACCGTGGCATTCACCTACATCTGGAAATGGACGCGACCCTCGTGAACAAGAAGAAGCCGTTCTCCCTTGGCACGCTGCTCGCGCGCCTGGTGCTGGTGGGCGCGGGGCTCTCGGCGCTGGTGCCGGTGCTGTGGACGTTCATCAACTCGTTCAAGAACCGGGTGGACATCGTCTCGGCGGTGCCCAAGTTCGTCTTCACGCCGACACTCGAAAACTACCTCTACGTGCTTGGCCGCGATTCCGTGGCCAGCGGGTTGGTCAACTCGCTGGTGGTGGTCGGCTCGGCTGTGGTCATTGGCGCAGTGCTGGGGCTGCCTGCCGCCTATGCGCTGGCGCGCTATCCGCTGCGCTGGGCCAACGACATCCAGTTCTTCGTCTTGTCGATGCGATTCCTGCCGCCGGTGGCTGTCGCCATTCCGCTGATGGTGATCTGGCTGCAACTGGAGCTCTACGACACCCGCATTGCGCTCATCGTGACCTACACGCTGCTCACGCTCTCCACCGTGATCTGGCTGGCGATTCCGGCTTTCAAGGCGGTGCCCAAAGAGGTGGAGGAGGCCGGCAGGGTCGACGGCTACGGGCCTTACGCCATCTTCTTTCGCGTGTCGCTGCCGATTGCAGCTCGTTCACTCATCAGGGCCATTGCCTTCGGCTTTGTGCTGGTGTGGAACGAGTTTCTCATTGCGCTGATGCTCACCACCTCGGACGCCAAGACGCTGCCCATCGTCGCCTCGGAGCTCAGCCAGCTGGGGCGCGACGTGCCCTGGGGCATTCTGAATGCCTCCGTCATCCTGCTGTCGCTGCCGCCGCTGTTGATGGTCGGGGTGCTCAGCGGCTTTCTCAACGCCGCGTTCAAGCGCAAAAGGGACGGCGCATGAGCCGGGCCGATCAACTTTCCGGAAGGCAGACCATGTCCGCGATCAGCTGCAACAACATCATCAAGCGCTACGGCGACACGCAGGTCGTGCACCAGTTCGACCTGGAAGTGTCGGACAACGAGTTCGTCGTGTTCCTCGGGCCTTCGGGCTGCGGCAAGTCGACCATCCTGCGCATGCTGGCGGGGCTGGAAGAAATCAGCGACGGCGACCTGCTGATCGGCGGCCGGCGCGTGAACGACCTGCCGCCGCAGGAGCGCGGCATTGCCATGGTGTTCCAGAACTACGCGCTTTATCCGCACATGACGGTGCGCGACAACATTGCCTTCGGCCTCAAGCGCTTGAAGGTGCCCAAGGCCGAGATCGACAGCCGCATCAAGGAGGTGTCCGACACGCTCGGGCTGGAGCGCTATCTGCAGCGCAAGCCGGCGGAACTTTCGGGCGGCCAGCAGCAACGCGTGGCGATTGCGCGCGCCATGATCAAGACGCCCAAGGTCTTCCTGTTCGACGAGCCGCTGTCCAACCTCGATGCCAAGCTGCGCAACCACATGCGCATCGAGATCGCCCGGCTGCACCAGGCACTGAAGACCACCACCGTGTACGTGACGCATGACCAGCACGAGGCGATGACGCTGGCCGACCGCATCGTGCTGCTGCGCGACGGAAGCATCGAGCAGGTGGGCTCGCCCAAGGAGATCTTCGAACGGCCGCGCTCGGCCTTTGTGGCCGGCTTCATCGGCACACCGCCGATGAACCTCGTCGAGATGGCGGTCAGGGACCTTGGCGGGCGCTGCGAGCTGAGCGGCCGGGGCGGCAGCGTGCAGGTGGACGCGCGCCGGTTCGCGCTCGAGGGGCGCGAGCGCGTGACCCTGGGCGTGCGCCCCGCGCACCTGCAGGTCGACACGAACGATGGGCGCAACGGCGGCTTCTCGGGCGAGGTGCAGCTCATCGAATATCTCGGCAACGAAGTGCTGGTGAGCTTTGGTGCGGACGGCAGCGAAATTTCCGCGCTGATGCCCTCGGCGCAAGGGCCGCGGCTGCGCGAGCGCGTCAGCTTCGTGCCCGACCCGCTGCAGATGCACCTGTTCGATGTTGAAACCGGCGCCTCGCTGCTGCGCGCCGACACGCCCTTGCACTGAAACCCCCAAGCACACCCTTAGCGAAAGATCGACATGAGAGCACTTGTTCTGGAAAAGGCGCACGAACTCACGCTGCGCGACGTCGAGGTTCCCCTGCACGTGGGGCCCCGCGACGTGAAGATCCGCATGCACACGGTGGGCGTTTGCGGCAGCGATGTTCACTACTACCAGCATGGCGGCATCGGCCCCTACACGGTCGACGAGCCGATGATCCTCGGCCACGAAGCTTCCGGCGTGGTGGCCGAAGTGGGAGCGGAGGTCACGCACCTGAAGCCTGGCGACCGGGTGTGCATGGAGCCCGGCATTCCGCAGATGGATTCGCGCGCGACGCGCGAAGGCATCTACAACCTCGATCCGGCCGTGCGCTTCTGGGCCACGCCGCCCATCCACGGTTGCCTCACGCCTTTCGTCGTGCATCCGGCCGCATTCACCTTTCGCCTGCCGGACAACGTGAGTTTTGGCGAAGGCGCCATCGTCGAGCCGCTGGCCATCGGCCTGCAGGCCGCTAAGAAGGCAGCGCTCAAGCCTGGCGACGTGGCGGTTGTCGTCGGTGCCGGCACCATCGGCGCCATGACGGCGCTGGCCGCGCTCGCGGGCGGTGCGGCGCGCGTGATCCTTGCCGACCTGGTTGCTGAAAAGCTGGCGCTGTTTGCCGGCAATCCCGCGGTGACCACGGTCAACGTGCGTGACACCAACCTTGCGGAAACCGTGAAGACGCTCACCGACGGCTGGGGCGCCAATGTGGTGTTCGAAGCCAGCGGCAGCACGCGCGCCTTCGACGGCATCTTCGACCTGCTGTGCCCCGGCGGGTGCCTGGTGCTGGTGGGCATTCCGCCCGCCAAGGTGGCCTTCGACATCGTCGCGATCCAGGCGAAGGAAGTGCGCATCGAATCCGTTTTTCGCTACGCCAACATCTTTCCGCGCGCGCTCGCGCTGATCGCCTCGGGGCAGGTGAACGTGAAGCCGTTCATCTCGCGCACCTTCGCTTTCGAAGACGGCATCAAGGCCTTCGAAGAGGCCGCGGCGGGCAAGGCGACGGACGTGAAGATCCAGATCGAGTTTCCCGAGCCTGCAGCGGCCTGAGCCTGCGGCGGCCGCAAGGCAGGCGCCAATGCGGTGGCGGCCCGGCTACTTCGCCGCAACCTTCTCCGGCGGCGTCAGCAAATGCTCCAGCATGCGGCGCGCGTTGAGCGGCAGGTCTTCCGACGAACGCACGCAGGCCATCAGCGTGCGCTCGGCCCATGCGTCGCTCAGCCCGGCGCGCGCGATCTTCATCGAGCGGGCGCAGCGCACGGCCGCGGTCTGCGGCACGATGCCCACGCCGATGCCGTGCTCGACCATGCCGCACACCGCTTCGAAGTTGCGCACGCGCACGCGGTAGGCCAGCTGCTTGCCCATAGCGCGGGCATGCTGCGTGACCAGCCGCTGCAGCGCGCTGTCCTCGGTCAGGCCGACGAATTCGCTGTCGGCCACCTCGGCCAGGTGCACGCGGCGCCGTCCGGCCAGCGCATGCCCGCGCGGCATCACGAGCACGAGGTCGTCGCGGCGGAAGGGGTGGCACTCGAGGCCCTCGGTGCTGACCGCGTCCGAAACGATGCCGATGTCGCACAGGCCCGCACGCAGCGCCTCCACAGAATCGGGGCTCGGCCGCTCTTCCAGGTCGACCGAGATGCGCGGGTGCTGCGCGAGAAAGCGGCTCAGCACTTCGGGCAGGTGTTCGTTCAGCGCCGAGGTGCCGCACATGAATCGCACGTGGCCCTTGAGGCCCTGGCCGTATTCGCCAAGCTCGCCGCGCATGCGTTCCATCTGCTGCAGCACGACGCGGGCATGGTGCAGCAGCGTGCGGCCCGCCTCGGTGGGGCGCACGCCCTGCGCGTGCCGTGTGAGCAGCGGGCTGCCGAGCGCGTCTTCCATGCCGCGCACGCGTTGGCTCGCCGAAGCGAGCGTCATGTGCGAACGCTGTGCGCCGGCGGTGAGGCTGCCGGCCTCCACAACGTGAAGAAACAGCCGAAGGTCTGTGAGGTCGAATCGCATGGTGAGCCCGCAAGGTAGCACGGGAGCCTCAGTCTGTGCCTGAGGCCGGCTGCGCCAAAGCCGCATTTGCAGGCGCGGGCCTCGCCGGCAGACTGGGCATCGATGGAAATATCGAACCAACTGGCCGGTCACTGGCTTGCCGCCGCCGCTGTGTTTCTGCTGGCCGGCACGGTCAAGGGGGTGATTGGGCTCGGCCTGCCGACGGTGGCGATGGCGCTGCTCGCGCTCTGGATGCCACCGGCCCAGGCAGCCGCCTTGCTGATCGTGCCGTCGCTGGTTACCAATATTTGGCAGACCGGGCCGCGCGCGACTTTCAAGCCGGTGCTGCGCCGCATCGGCGGCATGCAGGCCGGCATCGTGGCGGGCACTCTTGGCGGCGCGTTGTGGCTTGGCGTGCCCGGGGGCGCATGGGCGTCGGTGGCGCTCGGGGTGGCGCTGGTGGCCTATGCGCTGTGGGGGCTCACGGGCCGGCAACTGCATGTGCCGCCGGGGCGTGAGCGCTGGCTCGGCCCTGTCGTGGGCGCGGCAACAGGCCTGGTCACCGCGGTGACCGGCGTGTTCGCAATGCCGGCCGTGCCTTATATGCAGGCTTTGGGATTCCAGCGCGATGCGCTGATTCAGGCGATGGGCATTTCATTCACCACGTCGACCGTGGTGCTCGCCATCGGGCTGGCGGGCAACGGGGAGTATCCGGTGTCGGCGCTCGGCGGCTCCATCGCGATGTTGCTGCCGGCCATCGGCGGCATGGCGCTGGGCACGTGGCTGCGCAAGCGGTTGCCCGTGGCGGTGTTCCGGCGCTGCTTCCTGGCCGGGCTGGCGCTGCTGGGGTTCTATATGGTGGTGCGCGCGCTGGGGTGAGGCTCTTACCGCCCGGCGCCGCCGGCAGTGGAGCCTCAGGCTGCGAGCAAGGCTTCGCGAACGCGCTCGATGGCTTGCCGGTAGGGCAGGGTGAAGTTCTCGACGTCGTCGCCCTGCGCCAGCCAGCTGAACGAGAACACCAGGCCGTCTTCTTCCGGACTGCCCATGGCCACGTGGTCGAAGCTTTCGGGCAGAGGCGCTTCGGCGCGCATCAGGAACAGGTGCCACAGCTGCGGATGGCGCAGTGTGTTGCCCTCGGTGCCGGCCTCGCAGTCGCGGTGCAGCGTGCCGAGCGATTGCAGCTCGCCGACGTGGTCGATGCCCGATTCCTCGAGCAGTTCGCGGCGCACCGCCACCTCGGGTGATTCGCCGGGCTCGATGGTGCCCTTGGGCAACTGCATGTTCCCGTCGCCGGGATGGCGGAACACCAGCAGCCGGCCCCGTGCATCGACGAGGCAGGCGCAGGCTTTCAGGACGGTGGTGGCGCAGCCGCCGTCGCTCATCAGGCGCCTGCGAGGGCGGCCTTGACCGCCGCGCTCACCTGGCCCATGTCGGCCTTGCCGGCGAGGCGGGTCTTGACCGCGCCCATCACCTTGCCCATGTCGCCCGGGCCCTTGGCACCCAGTTCGGCCACGATGGCTTTCACCTCGGTGGCCACTTCGTCGGCGCTCATGCGCTGCGGCAGGTACACCTCGAGCACCTTGATCTCGGCGGATTCCTTGTCGGCCAGGTCGGTGCGGCCGCCGGTGGTGAAGGCGGCGATCGAGTCCTTGCGCTGCTTGACCATCTTGTCGACGATGGCAACGATCATGGCGTCGTCGAGCTCCACGCGCTCGTCGACTTCCTTCTGCTTCAGGGCGGCCATCAGCAGGCGGATGGTGCCAAGGCGCTCCGAGTCCTTGGCGCGCATCGCGGTCTTCATGTCTTCGGTGATCTGTTCCTTGAGGCTCATGCTCGGGGCTCCTGGTTCGGAAAAAACAAAAGCCGCGGCAGGTTTCCCTGGCGCGGCTGAGGCAGCAATCGGGTCGCTGGGCCGACTTGCGTCAAAGGCCGGCGACCCTGTTGCCAACGGGCATCAGTACAGCTTCTTGGGGAGCTGCATGCTGCGCACGCGCTTGTAGTGGCGCTTGACGGCGGCTGCCTTCTTGCGCTTGCGCTCGGCGGTCGGCTTTTCGTAGAACTCGCGGGCACGCAGGTCGGTCAGCAGGCCGAGCTTTTCGATGGTGCGCTTGAAGCGGCGCAGGGCGACGTCGAAAGGCTCGTTTTCTTTAACGCGGATGGTGGTCATTGATGAATCGTTGAACTGAATTTGGCTCGGGGAGATCGAGGCCCCAAGCCGGGGTTCCTCAACTGAAAATTTTTGCGGCCGTTGAGGGAAGGCCAAAGTTAGCCCGCGATTATAGCGCGGTTGCGCACGCATGTGCGCTCGCCCAGGCCCATTGAAAGTTGTATCCGCCCAACCATCCGGTCACATCGACCACTTCGCCGATGAAATAAAGGCCCGGCTGCTTGGATTCCATCGTTTGGGACGACAAATCGCGGGTGTCGACCCCGCCCGCGGTGACTTCGGCCTTCTTGTAGCCCTCGGTGCCGCTGGGGGTGATCTGCCAGCGGGCAATGCGCTCGGCCAGGGCCGCCAGCGCCTTGTCAGCGGCCTCGTTGACCGGGCGCTGCAGGGCGGGGTCTTGCCCCACCCAGGCGTCTGCCAGCCGGGACGGCACCAGCGCCGCCAGTTCGTTGGCAATGCGCTTCTTCGAGCGGAGCTTGGCTTCGCCCAGGGCTTCGGCCACGTTCACGCCCGGTGCAAAGTCGAGCGTCAGCGGGGTTCCGGGCTTCCAGTAGCTCGAAATCTGCAGCACGGCCGGGCCTGAGAGGCCGCGGTGCGTGAACAGCAGGTCTTCGAGGAAGGCCATCTTTTCTTTCTTGGCACCGGTCTCGATGCGCACCGGCAGCGCCAGCCCGGCCAGTTCGGCATACGGCGCCCAGGCTTCGCCGCCGAAGGTCAGCGGCACCAGGGCGGGGCGGGGCGCAATCACGCGCAGGCCGAACTGCTCGGCCAGGCGATAGCCGAAATCGCTGGCGCCGATCTGCGGAATCGACAGGCCGCCGGTGGCGACCACCAGCTTGGGCGTTTCGATGGGGCCCTTGCTGCTATCGATTTGGTAGCTGCCTGGCCCCGCCGAGCCGTTTTCAGCCGGCGAGAACGCGATCTTCCCAAGCTTGCAAGGCTGCCAGCGCGTGACATTGCCTGCCTCGCACTCGGCCAGCAGCATGTCGACGATTTGCTGCGAAGAGCCGTCGCAGAACAGTTGCCCCCTGTGCTTCTCGTGAAAGGCGATGCCGTGCTTTTGCACCAGCTCGATGAATTGTTGCGGCGCATAGCGCGAGAGCGCCGAGCGGCAGAAATTCGGGTTGTCGCCGATGAAGTGGCGCTGCGGGGCGCGCACGTCGAGATCGCGGTTGGTGAAGTTGGCGCGGCCGCCGCCCGAGATGCGGATCTTCTCGCCGACCTTCTCGCTGTGGTCGACCAGCAGCACCTTGAGCCCGCGCTGGCCCGCCAGCCCGGCGCAGAACAGCCCGGCCGCACCGGCGCCGACCACGACGACATCGAACTGGAAAGGAGCGCTCAAACCGGTACGAGGGAGATCAGGGGCCATCGGCCGCAAGAAGCGGCGGCGCGTTGTACTTCAGGTGCCCGACGTAGCGCAGCGGCTGCGTCGCGGCAATCGAGGGCACGTCGCCCTCGCGCATGTGCAGCAGGTCGGCCGGGCTCACCCAGCGTGGGTCGGCGTCGGTGATCGGCATGCCGGCCTGGCGGTAGGCTTCGAGCACGAACTGCGAGCAGAAGAACTGGTCGTCGCGGCTCGCGCCCAGCTGCACCATGGCCATGCCGCTGATGCAATAGTGGCTCACGGCCGAAGGTATCAGCGGCAGCTCGCACAGGCGCCGGTTCAGCACGAAAGGCGCGTTCAGCAGCACGCCGGTGGTGTTGTAGCGGGTGCCGACCTGCGAGTTGGCCCAGGCGCGTAGCTTTTCGACCCCCGCGGCATCGAGCCCGGGCACGCGAAAGGCGACGACCATCTGTTCTTCGTCCACCACATCAGCCACCCGCCGTGCGCGCACGCCGGTGCCCACGGCTTCGGCAATCAGTCCGTCGCCCAGGTACAGCACCGCATGGCTCACCGGCGAGAAGGTGCCAAGGCGAATGCCGAAGGAATTGACCGTGGCGATCGAGGTCAGCAGGATGTCGCCGGGCTGCAGCGCATCGGCGGCGATGAGCTCGCCGCCGTTGCCGGGCGCAATGACCGAGCTTTGCACGCGCAGGCGCAACCCGGTGTCCTTGGAGGGCAGGTCCACTCGCGTGGCGCACGCCGTAAGCAGCAGCGCGGCGGTGGCCGCCGCCATGAGAAGGGCGGTACGCATCATCCTTTCCAGACGAACGGGAACTTCAGTTGCTTGAAGAAGCCGTTGGGCACGTAGTCGCCGAGCACGCCGTATTTTTCGGGCCAGAGCTTGGTGCTCTTCACCGCGGTGCCGAAGATGTAGTCAAGAAAGGCGTAGTGCGCCGAATAGTTCTTGTCGAGCGCCTCGACGTCCTGGCTGTGGTGCCAGTGGTGGAAGTTGGGCGTCACGATGATGTAGCGCAGCGGGCCGAGCCGAACGCTCACGTTGCAGTGGTTGAACACCGCCTGGAACCCCACCACCACGATGTACGCGTCGATCACTTCCTTCGAAAAGCCGAACACGTAGATCGGCGCGAGCACCAGCGTGCGCGTGATCAGCAGCTCGAGAATGTGCTGGCGCGAGCCGGCCATCCAGTCCATGCTTTTCACGCTGTGGTGCACCGCATGAAGGCGCCAGAGCACCGGCACCTCGTGATAGGCGCGGTGGGTCCAGTACTGCACCAGGTCGGCCACCAGGATGATCAGCAGCAGCCCGGCCCAGAACGGCAGGTTGCCCACCCAGCCGCGAATGCCGTCGTTGGCCGCCCAGCCGAAGAACTTGTGCACCATCAGGTTCGTGGCCAGCAGCACGAAGCCCACGATCATGTGGTTGACCACAAAGTGGTGGAAGTCGGTTTGCCACTCGGCGCGAAAAACCGGCTGGTCCTTGCGCAGCGCGAACAGCTTCTCGATGAAGATGAAGATCAGCGAGGAGCCCAGCAGGTCGAGAATGAACCAGTCGAGGCCGATGTACGGCGTGTTGTCGGCAAAGTCGTTCACCGGCACCTTGTGCCCGCCGAGCAGCGCGGCCGCGGCCACCAGCAAGAATGCGGCCGAAGAGAGCCAGCGCGAGCGGTTGAAGATGATGTTGACCAGCGCCAGCCCGCCCGAGACGACCATGGCCGCCAGCAGGATGAAACGCATCACGTCGACGTTGTAGCTGCGGCGCAACTCCGGCGTTGTGAGGTACTGCGGAAAGTGGAACGCCAGCACACCCAGGAAACACAGGATGCCCAGGCTCAGGGCGATGGTTCCGGTGACCAGGCCGCGGCCGCGCTGCAGCTCGCCATGGTTCTGGGTGAATTCGTTGAGTTTGTCGATGTCGAGCATTCCCGCCTCTCTCACGTTGTTTGCGCTTTTGTTGGAGCGCGATTTTAGGCGGCCGTAGGAAAACGCCCACGTCCGCCAAAAGGTCTAGACGCGGCGCCGGTCTTCGGCGCTACCGCGGCCGAACGGCACGCCGGCGCAGCAGCGCAGCCGCGCCCAGGGCCACGGCCATCACCAGCAGGGACACGACGGTGGTCACCGTGCCCAGCGCATAGATCGACGGCGTGGTCACGGTCGAGGTGAGGCCCTGCAACTCGAGCGGCAGCGTGTTGACGTCGCCGATGGCCTGAGAAGTGCGGGCAATCTCGTCCCACGACAGGGTGAAGCCGAACATGCCGATGCCGACGATGGAAGGGCCGATCAGCGGAAGCACCACGTGGCGGAAGGTCTGCCAGGGCGTGGCACCCAGATCGCGCGCGGCTTCTTCGTAGGCGGGGTTGAAGCGGTTGAACACCGCGAACATGATGAGCAGGCCGAAGGGCAGGGTCCAGGTCAGATGGGCCCCGAGCGCTGAACTGAACAGGCCGAGCGCGGTGCCGTAGCCTTCGAGCAGGGTGGTGGCGTCCATGGCCTCGAGCAGGCTCTTCACGCCGGTGTCGATGAGCCGGAACTGCAGGCCGATGCCGAGCGAAATGATGATGGACGGCATGATGAGGCTCGCGACCGTCACGAAGAAGAGGGCGTTGCTGCCGGCGAGCTTCTTGCGGAACGCGAGGCCGGCCAGCACCGAGAGCACCACGGTGAACGCCATCACCACAGCACCCAGCGCGAGCGAGCGCCTGAATGCGGCGCCGATATCGACAGTGCCCAGGCCCTCGGCCAGTTTGTAGAACCAGTGCAGCGAGACGCCGCGCAGCGGAAAGGTGAGGCCGCCTTCGGGGCCCTGGAAGCTCAGGATGAAGATCGTGATCATCGGGCCGTAGAGGAACAGCACGAAGAGGGCGAACACGATTGCGAGGGGCCAGAAGCCTGGGCTGCGTTGTTCTCCTATGCGTTGGGTCATTTGTGTTTTTCCTTCAGGGCGTGTGCAAAGGTCACCGGGTACTCCCCTCCGCGAATGTCCCCGGGGGCTGCGCCCCTCCTCCTTTATTTCGCTGCGCGGAGCACCCGATGCCCTGTGCACTTGGGCACGCTGCTGGTGTACCGCCGATCAACCACCGCTCTGTGCAACGCACCCGTCGATGGGGTGCCTTGCGCAGCGAAATAAAGGAGGAGGCCGCAGGCCGGGGGACATTCGCGGAGAAAGGTACCCCGTCGGCGGGTGCGCGCCCCGAACAGCGGCGTTCAGCACCATCAACGCGAAGGATGACAAAGCAAGGCTTCATCTCAAAGCTCCTTGCGAATATCGACAAGCCGGGTGAGCCCCCAGATGATCATCAGCACCACCGCCAACAGAATCATCGCGTTGGCCGCAGCCAGCGGAAATTGCAGGTACGAGGTCTGCACCTGGATGATCTTGCCGATCGATGCGATCTGCTGGCCGCCCATGACGCCGATGGTCACGAAGTCGCCCATCACGATGGTGATCACGAAGATCGAGCCGATCAGGATGCCGGTGCGCGACAGCGGCACCACCACGTTCCACAGCGTCTGCCAGCCCGAGGCGCCCGCGTCGCTGGCTGCTTCGAGCAGCGAGCGGTCGATGCGCATCATGCTGTTGAAGATCGGCACGATCATGAACATCGTGTAGAGGTGCACGAAGGCGAGCACCACTGAAAAATCGGAGAACAGCAGCCACTCGACCGGCTGCTCCACCAGGCCAAGCCCGGTCAACATCTGGTTGACCAGCCCGTTGCGGCCCAAGAGAGGAACCCACGAAATCATACGGATCACGTTCGAGGTCCAGAACGGCACCGTGCACAGCACGAAGAGCACCGTCTGCATGGTCGACGAGCGCACGTGGAAAGCGAGAAAGTACGCGACCGAAAACCCGATGAGCAGCGTGATGCCCCACACCAGCAGGCAGAACTTGAAAGTGCTCAGGTAGGTGTTGAGCGTGACGCACAAATCGCCGTTGTCGGTGAGCTGCGAGCAGCCCTCGAACAGACTCGCGTAGTTGCGCAGAGTTACCGCCGGGATCAGCTCGTACTCGTTGAAGTTCCACAGGCTCACCATGGCGATGAGCGCCAGCGGAATCAAGAAGAACAGCAAGAAAACCAGCGCGAACGGCGCCGCCTGCCACCATGCCTTCACGGCATGGACGGACGGGCTGGGCGCGTGCGCGCTGGCGGTTGGAGCGCTCACAGGATCAGGCCGCGACGAACTCGTTCCACTTGCGAACCATGTACTCGTTCTCGTCCATCACCGCGTTCCAGCATGCGATGCCGCCCATGCGCTGCTCATAGCTGCCGCCGTCGCGCACCGCACCGGCCTTGGCCAGCAGGTCGCCGTTCGGGCCCTTGATGTCTTGCGTGGCGGCCTTGCCTTCCATCCAGTAGGCCCACTCATAGGCCTCCATCTTGGCCTTGGCGGTGTCGAGCACCGCGCTGTAGTAGCCCTGGCGGTTGAGGTACGCGCCGGCCCAGCCGTCGAGGAACCAGTTGATGAATTCATACGCGCCGTCGAGCTTCTTGCCCGATAGCGTGGCCGGCAGACCGAAGCCGGCGGCCCAGGCGCGGTAGCCTTCCTTGAGCGGCTGGAAGTTGCAGGCAATGCCTTTGGTGCGCACGGCCGTCACGGCCGGCGACCACATCGACTGGATCACCACCTCGCCCGAAGCCATCAGGTTGACCGACTCGTTGAAGTCCTTCCACAGCGCGCGGAACTGGCCGGCCTTCTTGGCTTCGATCAAGGTCTTGATCGTCAGGTCGATCTCGGCCTTGGTCATGTTGCCCTTGTCCTTGTACTTGTGGATGCCCTTGGCCTCCACCACCATCGCCGCATCCATGATGCCGATCGACGGAATGTTCAAGATGGCCGCCTTGCCCTTGAACTCGGGGTTCAGCAGCTCGGCCCAGGAGCCGATGGGCCGCTTGATCAGGTCGGGGCGAATGCCCAGCGTGTCGGCGTTGTAGACCGTCGGAATGAGCGACATGAATTGCGTGGGCGCGGCGGCGAACTTCTTCGACTTTTCGCCTTCGAGGTAGATCACTTTCTTTGGCGCGGTGCCCTGGTCGCCCACGGCCTTGCCGGCGACTTCGCCCTTGGTGAAGAGCGTGGTGATCTTGTCCGCGTTCTTGATCTTCTTCGTATCGATGCCCTTCAGGTTGCCGGTGGGCACGATCTTCTTGAGCGAGAAGAACTCGGTGTCGATCAGGTCGAAGCTGTTGGGCGCGGTCACGGCGCGCTTGGTCACGTCGTCGGTGGTCACGGCCACGTACTGGATCTCGATGCCGGTGTCGGCCTTGAACTTCTCGGCAATCGCCTTGTCCTGGTTCACCGCCGTGCCCAGGTAGCGCAGCACGATTTTTTCCTGTGCATGCACGAAGGGCGCGATGCCCGTCGCCAGAATGCCGGCGGTGCCTTGCAGCAGGGTGCGGCGCTGGAGGCCGGCGGACGAGTCGATGGGGTCGGTCATGGAAGAGTCTCCGTGGAAAAAAGGTGGCGGATGAACGGAACGGAAAGGGAGGACTACGCTGCCACGGCGAGTGCGCGCGCATCGGCCTCGGCCCATGCAAGGCGCACCGCATCGCCCGGCGCATAGGGGCTTGCCAGAAAGGCGGCTTCGCCCAGCAGCACCGACACGTTCTGGCGCCCGGGCGCAGCGGCTTCGAGTGCAAGCCCGAGCAGCACGTAGGTGCCTTGGTACTCGACGTCGGTGATGGCCGCGGCAATGCCTCCATCGCCGGACGCCGGGGCGATCCGCATGTGGTCGTTGCGCACGGCAATCGGGCCGGCGGGCGTGTCGAACACGTTGTGGCCGCCCATGAAACGCGCCACGAATTCGTTGGCGGGATGGTTGTAGATCTGGTGGGGCGAGCCGACCTGTTCGATCACGCCGTGGTTCATCACCACCATGGTGTCGGCCAGCGCCATCGCTTCTTCCTGCGAGTGCGTCACATGAACGAAAGTCAGCCCCAGCTCCTTCTGCCAGCGACGCAACTCGGCGCGCATCTGGATGCGCAAGAAGGGGTCGAGCGCCGAGAGCGGCTCGTCGAGCAGCAGCACGCGCGGCTCGGTAATGAGCGCGCGCGCCAGTGCCACGCGCTGCTGCTGGCCGCCGGAGAGTTCGCCGGGCTTGCGGTCTGCCAGATGGCCCATCGCCACGCGCTCGAGCAAGTCGCGCGCACGCTTCTGGCGCTCGGCCTTGCCTGTGCCTTTCATCTTGAGGCTGAACGCCACGTTGTCCACCGCCGAGAGGTGCGGGAACAGCGCAAAGCTCTGGAACATCATCGCCGTGCCGCGCGGCGGCGGGCAGGTTGGTGATGTTGCGGTTGTCCAGCAGGATGTCGCCGCTGGTGACGGACTCATGCCCCGCGATCATCCGCAGCGTGGTGCTCTTGCCGCAACCTGACGGGCCCAGCAGGCAGCAGTAGCTGCCGCTCGCAATGCGCAGGTCGATCTGGTCGACCGCGGGCGGTGTGCCGGCGGCGTAGCGCTTGCTCAGGGCAACAATTTCAACGGCGGCGGGTGGAGGCGTGGCGACGACAGTCATTGGCCGGCGCCGCACACGGAAAACGATCGAAAAACGAGCATGCTGGCGTTAAGCACGCTCCATGCCACCCGGGTGCTAACGCGCCCTCTGCGGGCCCATGCAAAAGGCCGGGCTCAGCAGGCTTTGCTTGGAGAACGGCTCGGGCTTGCCGAGCTTTCTCTTTCCGTCAGTCAGGTCAGGTGCCGAACCGGCCGGAGTCCGAGCCCACCGGCAGCGCCGCAGCAGCCAGCCCTCGCAACACATCGCCCACCACGATGACCGCGGGGCTCGCCAGCCCGGCTTCGGCAATGCAGGCCTGCAGCCGGTCGAGCGTGGCCGTGATGTGGCGCTGCTGCGGCAGGCTCGCGTGCTGGATGACCGCAACGGGCGTGTCGCCGGGCAGTCCCTGCAGCAGTTCGCGTTCGATGTGGCCCGCGCCCGCCACGCCCATGTAGATCACCAGCGTGAGCCGCGCGCTGTGCGCGGTGGCGGCCAGCGCACGCCAGTCGGTGGCGTCTTCATGGGCGCTGGCGCCGGTCTTGGCGTGGCCGGTGACGAACACCACGCCCTGTGCGTGGTCGCGGTGCGTGAGCGGCACGCCCAGGGAGGTGACGGCGGCAAGGCCGGCGGTGATGCCGTTGATGACCGTGCATTCGATGCCGGCTTCGCGCAGGTGCTCGACCTCTTCGCCACCGCGGCCAAAGATGAACGGATCGCCACCCTTGAGGCGCACCACGGTTTCGCCTTCGCGCACCGCGGTGATCATGAGCCGCTCGATGAACGCCTGCGGCGTGCTCTTGCAGCCGCCGCGCTTGCCCACGTGCACGATGCGCGCATCGGGCCGCGCATACGAAGCCAGGATGCTCTCGCTCACGAGGTCGTCCACCAGCAGCACGGTGGCGGCCTGGATCGCCTTCACGGCCTTGATGGTCAGCAGCTCGGGGTCGCCGGGGCCGGCGCCCACCAGCGTGCAGCTTCCGGCGGTGAATGGAGATGTGGGTGCGTTCATGCGTGGGCTGCCAGTTGCGTGATGTGCCTGACCTGGGTGGCAATGGCTTCCGGCACAGGAAGCTCGCCATTCAACACGCGGCGCGTGTAGTCGGCCGTGGTCGCGACGTCGATCTCTTTCGGCAGCCCCGGCACCTCGTTCGACGTGCCGGCAGCCTGGGCCTGCAGCTCGCTGCGCAGGCCGCGCACAAAGCCGTCGATCTGCGCGGTGCGGCGCGGGTCGGAGACCACTTCGCCTTCGAGCCCGCGTGAGAGCAGGGCGGTCATGCCCATGAGCTCGAAAGTCTCTGCCATGGTGCGCGCGTATTCCGGATGGGTGTAGCTTGCCACGACCACGCAGGGGCCGGTGGTCGGCTGCATCAGCTTGACCACGCTGTGGCCAGGGTTGCGCAGGCCCACCGCGCGGCGCACGTCGAGCAGCCGCTTGAGCGCGTGGTTGAGCAGCTCGGTCGGTGCAAAGCCAACCTCGCCGGACGGGATTTTTCGGATGGCGGTGAGCATGGGGATGTCCAATGCCTCCAGCACGTTCGATGCCAGCACGCGCGATGTTTCGGTGGCGCTGCCGTGCACCAGCACCGGCAAGCCTTCGCGGGCGAGCAGCAGGGCGAGCAGCGGCGTAAGCACCGGCAGCTTGCGCGCGCCGTTGTAGCTCGGCAGCACGATGAGCGGGCGGTCGGCGGCCGGAACGTGGTTGAGCCGCGCATGCGTCGCATCGAGAAAACCGGCCATCTCTTCAGGCGTTTCGCCCTTGATGCGCATGGCCAGGCAGAAGCCGCCGATTTCCAGGTCGGTGACGGTGCCGTCCAGCACCTGGCCGAACAGGTCCGTGGCCTGCTCGCGCGTGAGCGGCTTGGCGCCTCGTGCGCCGCGGCCGATTTCCTTGATGTATTGGCTGATTCCCATGGGTGCCCCGATTGTCCCGCAATGCTTATGCCGGAAAGCAAGGCGGCTTATGCCCTCCATGCGCCCTCTACGCACCCTCCGCGAGAACCTCCACCGGCGTTGCCCGCACCATGCGCTTGAGTTCGGGCAGGCAGGAGCCGCAGTTGGTGCCGCATTTGAGCGCGCCTTGCAGCGAGGCCAGCCGCTCCTCGGGCGTGCCGCTGCAGCGGCCCAGTTCACCCTGGATGGCCAGGTCGGTCACGTTGAAGCAGGTGCACACCGTTTGCCCGCGGGACTGCACCGCCACCGGCGCGCGGGCGCCCGGCGACAGCAGGAGCCGGCCATAGGTTTGGGCCGGAATTTCCTCGCGCAGCAAGGTGCCGATCCAGGCCTCGGCGCTGGTGTCGCCGCCCAGCAGGAAGGCTTCGAGCCCTGCATTGCCGTCGGCGCGGCGCACCAGCCGGGCCACGCGGCGCTGGCCGCGTCGGCGGTCGGCGTAGCGCAGGGCATCGCTTGCACCCAGGCCAAGCACGCCTTCGATGCGGTCGACGAGGCTGTCGTCCGGCGTGTCGTGCGCGGCCGCGCGAAAGAGGATGCCGCTGCGCTCTTCGCCCGGCGTGTTGCCCGAGAACGGCACGCAGGTGGCAAACGGAAACATCGCCATCAGCGGCTTGAGCGCCTGCTGCGCGGCAAAGGCGGCATCGGGCGGCAGCCAGGCCATGGCGAGCAGCGACCATGGCAACTCGGCCTTGAGGATCTTGACCGGCGTGTGCTTGAGCTCGGGCTGCTTCGACGTGGGGCAGTAGGCCGGCGTGGTCAGCGCATTGATGCCGGCCAGCGGCGTGCCGGTCGACGAGCAGCCGCTCAGGTATTCCTCGCCCCAGTGCATGGCGACGAAAGCCTGGCTCAGGCCGATCTCGGCGCTGGCGCGCGCGGGCAGCAGGATGGAGCCGCGCTTGGAGGTGAGGTGCACCAGGTCGCCGTCTTTCAGGAGGCGGCGTGCCATGTCCTGCGCGTTCATCTGCACCACCGGCTCGGCCACGTGGCCGAACAGGCGGCCGACCGTGCCGGTGCGGCTCATGCCGTGCCATTGGTCGCGCAGGCGGCCCGTGTTGAGCGAGAAAGGATAGCGCGCCTCGCGCGCCTCGGCCACGGGTTTGTAGACGGTATCGACGAAGCGTGCGCGGCCATCCGGCGTGGGAAAAACGCCGTCTTCGTAGAGCCGGGCGCGGCCGGTGGTCTCGCCTTCTTTCAGCGGCCATTGCTGGGGCCCGGCCGTTTCGAGCATGGTGTAGCTCAGGCCGGTGATGTCGAGGTCACGCCCGCGGGTGGATTCGCGATGCTCGTTCCATACCTGTTCGGCCGAGCCGTAGGGGAACAGCGTGGCCGTCCGGCCGAGCCGCTGTTCGAGGCGGCGTGCAAAGTCGACGGCAATCGACCAGTCGTGGCGTGCCTCGCCGGGCGCAGCCACCGCGGGGCGCACGCGCGAGATGCGGCGCTCGCTGTTGGTCACTGTGCCTTCCTTCTCGCCCCAGGTGGTGGCGGGCAGCAGCAGGTCGGCGAAGGCGCAGGTCGATGTGGTCGAAAAAGCCTCTTGCACCACGACGAATTCGGCGCGCTCGAGGGCGCGGCGCACCGTGGCCTGGTCGGGCATCGATTGGGCGGGGTTGGTGCAGGCAATCCACAGCGCGCGGATCTCTCCGTCGGCGGCGGCCTGGAACATCTCGACCGCGGTCTTGCCGGGCTTCTCGGGCACGGAGGGCAGGTTCCACAGCGCCGCCACTTCCGCGCGGTGCGCGGGGTTGGCCAGGTCGCGGTGCGCGCTCAGCAGGTTGGCCAGGCCGCCCACTTCGCGCCCGCCCATGGCGTTGGGCTGGCCGGTGAGCGAGAACGGGCCGGCGCCGGGCTTGCCGATGTGGCCGGTGGCCAGGTGCAAGTTGATCAGCGCCGCATTCTTGGCGGTGCCGCTGGACGACTGGTTGAGGCCCTGGCAATACAGGCTCAGCGTGGCGGGCGAAGTTGCGAACATGCGTGCCGCGGCAAGCAGGTCTTCCTTCGAGATGCCGCAGATCTGCGCCACCTTGTCGGGCGTGCATTCGCGCACCGTGGCCTTCAATGCATCGAAGCCCGTGGTGTGGGCCGCGATATAGCGGTTGTCGGTCCAGCCTTCCCACAGCATCAGGTGCAGCATGCCGTTGAACAGCATGACATCGGTGCCGGGCTGGATGGGCAGGAACAGGTCGGCAATTTCCACCGTGTCGGTGCGGCGCGGATCGGCCACGATGATCTTCATGCCCGGGTTGGCGGCCTTCGCGTCCTCGATGCGGCGAAAAAGAATCGGGTGCGCCCAAGCGGCGTTGCTGCCCACGATGAAAAGGCACTCGGCATGCTTCAGGTCGTCATAGCAGGCGGGCGGCGCATCGGCGCCCAGCGTCTGCTTGTAGCCGGCCACCGCGCTGCTCATGCACAGGCGCGAGTTGGTGTCGATGTTGTTGGTGCCGATCAAACCCTTGGCGAGTTTGTTGAAGACGTAGTAGTCCTCGGTGAGCAACTGGCCCGAGACATAGAAGCCCACGGCGTCGGGCCCGTGGTCGCGAATGACCTGCGCGAACTTGTCGACTGCGCCGTCGAGCGCGGTGTTCCACGCCACGGGTGCCGGCTCGGCGCCGCGCGCGGCGCGCTGCATCGGCTGCAGCAGCCGCGTCTGGCGTGTGACCGTGGCTGTTGCCGTGAGGTGCAGTGTCGAGCCCTTGGTGCAAAGGCGCCCGAAGTTGGCCGGGTGGTCGGGGTCCCCGCGCACGCCGGTGATCTGCGCGCCGTCGGATTCGATGATCACACCGCAGCCCACGCCGCAATAGGGGCAGGTGGAGCGAGTCTCAGCCATGGTTGGATAAGAGAAGGAGGTTGCGGCGTCCACATGCGCCGCGAAGCGGACCGCCGAAGGCGTGTCCGCAGCCCACGCCGCAATAGGGGCAGGTGGAGCGAGTTTCTTCCATGGGTCGTGCCTTGGTTGTGCGCCTAGCTGCCGTGCGGCGCCTGCACGTCGAAGGTCTCGTCGCCCAGCTTGCCGGCCGTTGCGGCGCCGGGGCCGGCGCGGGGCGGTGCCAGGTCGATCGCATGCGTCTTGAGTTCTTCCGCATCCAGGTGCACCACGCCCTCGGCGACCTTCACGGCAAACTTCGGCGTGCATCCTTCGTCGGGCGACTTGGCACAGCCGTCGTCCAGCCCGATGGCCCAGTTGTGCAGCGGGCAGGCCACGCTGGTACCGAACACGATGCCCTGGCTCAATGGGCCGCCCTTGTGGGGGCAACGGTCGAGCAGCGCGAACACCTGGTCTTCTGAATTGCGGAACACGGCAACGGCCACACCCACGGGGCGAGCCACGCGGCGGGCGCCCAGCACGGGGATGTCGTCGATACGGCAGATGGCTTTCCATTCGCTCATGGTGGGGTCTCTAGGTTTTGAGGTCGGAATACAGGCCGGTCACGCGGTCCATGATGGCCAGCAGGTTCTCGCTGGCCACGAACACGTCGGACATCAGGGCGGGTGAGGTTGCCGCGCCTTCGAGGCGCTGAAGGCCGCGGTTGAAGAACATCCACTGCGCGTCGGCGAGCACCAGTTCCTGGCGGATCTGCGCGGTGGCTTCAGGCGCGTTGCGCAGGGTTTCGAGCGCGGCAAGGAATTCGCCGCGCGCCTTTGCAATTTCTGCCGTGCTGCCGGTGGCGTCGATCTGCATCGCGCCCGCCAGGTAGAACTTGGCCATGCGCTGGGACAGCATGCGCTGCCGGCCTGCGATATTCACCAGCCGGCCCACCGGCTTGCCCGAGGCGGTTTCGTACTGCGTGGTGCCCTGGTTTGCAAGCGCGAGCACGGCGGCATCGAGCTTGACGATCCGGGCGGCTTCTTCCTTGCCGAGCGAAGGGCCGGTGAGCTCGCGCTTGAATTCGCTCCATGCGCCGTCGAGTGCGTCGTAGGTGCCGCGAATGGCGGGGCTCGGTGCGAAGGCCTTGAGCTCGGTCAGCTGCCTTTCGAACAGGGCAATCGATTTGTCCAGTACTTGTTGCGCGCTGCGCGTTTCCACTTTCTGCGCCAGCGCGAGATAAGCCTTGCTCGCGCGCTGCGACAGCATGCGCTGGCGGCCCGCCTTGTTGATGGCGTCGTTGAGGTCGGCCACCTGCGCGCGGGCGCCCACTGCGGCAAGCGCGGAAGAAGCGATGAAGAGTCGTCTTTTCAAGAAGCTTCCCCCGCTTACACCGTGAGCGGCGTGAACTGCCGCACATCCACAGAAGCCTGGCTCGACTCGAACCAAGGATCCGGCTCCCCGTCCAGCGCGAACTGCAGCCGCTCCCACAGCGCCTTGCGTCCGGCTTCGTCTTCGAGGATCTTCTTCTTCACATAGTCCAGCCCCACCCGCCCGATGTAGTGCACCGTGCGCTCCAGGTACCAGCCTTCCTCGCGGTACAGCTGCAGGAACGCCCCCGAGTACTCCATCACCTCGGCGGCCGTCTTCACCTTCACCAGGAACTGCGCCACCTCCGTCTTGATGCCGCCGTTGCCCCCCACATAGAGCTCCCAGCCCGAATCCACCCCGATCACCCCCACGTCCTTGATCCCGGCCTCCGCGCAGTTGCGCGGGCAGCCCGAGACCGCCAGCTTGACCTTGTGCGGCGAATACATCGCCCACAGCGCCCGCTCCAGGTCCTTGCCCATCTGGGTCGAATCCTGCGTGCCGAAGCGGCACCACTCGCTGCCCACGCAGGTCTTCACCGTGCGCAGGCTCTTGGCATAGGCAAAGCCCGACGGCATGCCGATGTCCTTCCACACCCCCTCCAGGTCTTCCTTCTTCACCCCCAACAGGTCGATGCGCTGGCCGCCCGTGACCTTGACGGTGGGGATCTTGTACTTGTCCGCCGCATCCGCGATGCGCCGCAGCTCGTCCGGCGTGGTGTGGCCGCCCCACATCCGCGGAATCACCGAATAGGTGCCGTCCTTCTGGATGTTGGCGTGGCTGCGCTCGTTGATGAAGCGGCTCTGCGGATCGTCCTTGGCCTCCTTGGGCCAGGTGCTGATCAGGTAGTAGTTCACGGCCGGGCGGCAGGTCGCGCAGCCGTTGGGCGTGCGCCAGCCCAGGTGGCGGTACACCGCGTCGTGCGTCAGGTGGTGGTCCTTCCTGATGGCGTCGCGCACCTCCTGGTGGCTCGCATCGGTGCAGCCGCACACCGCCTTCTTCTTGGGCGTGGCCGAATAGTCGCCGCCGGCGGTGAACATCAGGATCTGCTCCACGAGGCCGGTGCACGAGCCGCAGCTGGCGCTGGCCTTGGTGTGCTTCTTGACCTCGTCCAGCGTGAACAGGCCCTTTTCCTTGATCGCCTTGCAGATGGTGCCCTTGGTCACGCCGTTGCAGCCGCACACCTCGGCCTCGTCGGGCATGCTGGCGGCCTTGTTGTGGCCCTCGTGGCCGGTGTCGCCGATGTTCGATTCGCCGAACATCAGCTTGTCGCGGATGTCGTGCACGCTGCGCCCGTCGCGCAAGAGCTTGAAGTACCAGCTGCCGTCCACCGTGTCGCCGTACAGGCACGCGCCCACCAGCTTGTCGTCCTTGATCACCAGCTTCTTGTAGACCCCGCCGAAGGGGTCGCTCATGACGATCTCCTCGGTGCCTTCGCCGCCCATGAACTCGCCGGCCGAGAAGAGGTCGATGCCCGTGACCTTGAGCTTGGTGGAGGTGAGCGAGCCCAGGTAGCGCCCGATGCCGAACTGGGCCAGGTGGTTGGCCGCGACCTTGGCCTGCTCGAAGAGGGGGGCGACCAGCCCGTAGGCGATGCCGCGGTGGGCGGCGCATTCGCCCACCGAGTAGATGCGCGCATCGGTCACGGTCTGCATGGTGTCGTTGACCACGATGCCGCGGTTGCAGTGCAGGCGCATCTTCTCGGCCAGCTCGGTGTTGGGGCGGATGCCGACAGCCATGACGACCAGGTCGGCGGCGACCTCGGTGCCGTCCTTGAAGCGGATGGCGGACACCCGGCCCTGGTCATTGCCCACGAGCTCCTGGGTCTGGGCGCCGATGAGGAACTTCAGGCCGCGGTCTTCCAAAGACTTCTGCAGCAGCTTGCCGGCCACGTCGTCCAGCTGGCGCTCCATGAGCCAGGGCATGACGTGCACCACGGTGACGCTCATGCCGCGCAGCATGAGGCCGTTGGCCGCCTCCAGGCCCAGGAGGCCCCCGCCGATGACCACCGCGTTCTTGTGGGTGCGGGCGGTCTCGATCATGTAGTCGGTGTCGGCGATGTCGCGGTAGGCGATCACGCCCTTCAGGTCCTTGCCGGGCACCGGGAGCATGAAGGGGTTGGAGCCGGTGCACATCAGGAGGCGGTCGTAGGGGGCCTCGGTGCCATCCTCGGCGCGCACGATGCGCTTGACGCGGTCGACTTCGACGACTTTCTTGCCCGCGTGCAGGGTGATGTGGTTGTCCGAGTACCACTCCCAGCTGTTGAGCACGATCTCGTCCACGGTCTGCTCGCCCGCGAGCACGGGGGACAGCAGGATGCGGTTGTAGTTAGGGTGCGGCTCGGCACCGAAGACGGTGATGTCGTACATGTCCGGCGCGAGCTTCAGGAGCTCCTCCAGGGTGCGCACGCCGGCCATGCCGTTGCCGACCATCACGAGCTTGAGTTTCTTCATGGGGTGGGGCCTTTCAACGTTTCAAGCAAAGGAAGCACGCGGTGCGCGTGCAAAGTGCGTGGAAAGCACATGGAGAATGGCGCCATGAGCTTTGAAGTGGACATCGGCTACAGCAGCCAGCGCGGACCGCGCGAAGTGAACGAAGACTTTGCCGGTGCCGTCAACGCACCGCCGGGGGACGAGTCGCGCGGGCTCATTGCCGCCATTGCCGACGGCGTGTCCACCGGCGGACGCGGCCTGGAAGCGGCGCAGACCACCGTGATGGGCCTCCTGGCCGACTACTTCGCCACGCCCGACACCTGGGAGCCGACCGCCGCGCTCGACCGCCTGGTGGCGGCGCAGAACGCCTGGCTTGCCGATCACAACCGGCGCCGCCAAGGCAGCGCGACCGCGCTCACCACGCTCACGGCGCTGGTGCTGCACGGCCAGAGCTACACGCTCGCGCATGTGGGCGACACGCGCGCATGGCGCGTGCGCGCCGACGGCGAGCCGGCCATGCCGCTGACGCAGGACCATGCCTTCGAGCATCCCGACATGCGCAGCCGCTTGACGCGCGCCATCGGCCTGGACGACCAGGTGCGCGTCGACTACGCGCAGGGCGATGTGCGCGTGGGCGACTGCTTCGTGCTCACGTCCGACGGCGTGCACGGCGTGCTCAAGCCGCAGCGCCTGGCCGCTATCGCCTTGCAGGGCAGCGCCGAGCAGGCGAGCGAGGCGCTGGTGAACGCGGCTCTCGAGGCCGGTACGCGCGACAACGCGACCGCCTTGGTCATTCGCGTCGTCGGCCTCGATCCGCGGCAGCTGGACGACGAACTCGGAGACGGCCGCAGACTGGCGCCGCCGCCCTTGCTGAAGGTGGGCGACGTGCTCGACGGCTACGTGGTCACCGCCTTGGTGGCCGATACCGGCGTGCACCTGCTCTACCAGGCGCGCAACGCCGCCACGCGCGAACTGGTGGCGCTCAAGACGCTGCACCCCTCGCGCGCCAGCGATCCGCAGGAGCGCGCGATGCTTGCGCACGAAGCCTGGCTGGGCCAGCGCGTGGGAAGCGGTGGATTCGTGCGGGTGCACGAGCGCGCCGAGAACGCCAGCGCGCTCTACATCGTGTTCGACTGGCATGGCGGACGCACGCTGGAGCAGATGCGAAAGTCCGGCGCGCGCGGCGCGGTGGCCGAGGTGGTCACCGCGGCCATCGAAGTGACCAAGGCGCTGGGCCGGCTGCATCGCCACGGCGTGGTGCACCGCGACATCAAGCCCGGCAACCTGCACCTGGGCGACGACGGCCGCTGGCGCATTCTCGACCTGGGCGTGGCGCTGTCGGGCCGCGAAGGCGCGGCCCAGCGCGAGCTGCATGCGGGCACGCCCAGTTATATCAATCCCGAGCAATGGGAGGGCGCCCCCGCCGACACGGGCAGCGACCTGTTCGCGCTCGGCGTCACGCTGTACCAATGGCTTGGCGGACACTTGCCCTACGGAGAGATCGAGCCCTACCAGGTGGCGCGCTACCGGCGCGACCCGGCCGCGCTCTCGCGCCTGCGGCCCGACGTGCCCGTGTGGCTCGACCATCTGGTGCGCAAGGCCGTTGCACGCGATCCGCGCGAACGCTTCGAGACCGCCGAGGAAATGCTGCTCGCCCTGGAGCGGGGCGCGTCCCGCCCGGTGGGTGCGCCGCCCGCCACGCCGCTGATCCGCCGCGACCCGGCCGCGCTCTACAAGATCGCGCTCGCCGTGTCGCTGCTGTTCAACGCACTGCTCGTGGTGTGGCTGCTTTTTCTGCCACGCTGACGGCGAACGGAAAAGGGTCATGGCCGCGTTGCCTTCGGTGGAGCGGTGTACTTGGCCGGAGCCGGTGAGGGCGTGGTGCGCGCACGGCCGCCTTTTTCGGCCCAGGTGCGGGTCCAGCGGATCTGCATCACGCGCATCACGCCCAGCATGACGAGCGACAGCACGCCGAAGAACACGAAGCCCCAGACGTAGCTGCCGAGGTATTGCTTCGACAGGCCCATGGCGTTGGGCACCAGGCCGCCGCCCAGCGCGCCGATTTCGCCGATCATCGAACCGGCCACGGCGGTGCTGGTGGGCCAGCGCAGCGGCACCAGCTGGAACAGCGCGCCGTTGCCCGCGCCCAGGGCGGCAAAGCACAAGATCAGGAGCAGCGTGGTGAGCGCAAGCGATGCCGACGAGATGCCCACCAGCACGAGACCGACGGCCACGACAAGCAGCACTACGGTCAGCGTGTTCACGCCGCCCCAGCGGTCGGAGATCCAGCCGCCGACGATGCGCACCGCCGCGCCCATGAAGGCCGCCAGCATGGTGAGTTGCCCCGCCTGCACCTTGCTCACGCCGAACTGGTCGTAGTAGTAAGAGGGCAGGAAGGTGATGAGGCCGATGAAGCCGCCGAAGGTCACGCCGTAGATCAGGCTGAACACCCAGCCGTCTTTTTCGAACAGGCAGGCGATGTGCTCGCGGAAGCTCGCGTGGCTGTCGACATCGGGCGGCTCCTTGGCGAACAGCACCATCACGACCATCGGCACCAGAATGGCGGCGGCCGCCACGGCATACACCGCCTGCCAGCCGAGCCATTGCGCGAGCGGCGGCGCCACCAGCACCGACACCGCCGTGCCCACGTTGCCGGCGCCCACCAGGCCCATGGCCAGGCCCTTGTGCTGCGGCGGGAACCAGCCCGAACCCAGCGACAGCGCCACGCCGAAACTGGCGCCCGCAATGCCCAGCAGCACGCCCATGGCCAGCAGGTCGTTGAAGCTCTTCACGAAGAAGAAGCCGAACAGCATCGCCACCGCGATCAGGCCCATCTCGACCAGCGTGGCGTTCTTGCGGCCGATGTATTGCGAGAGGATGCCGAGCGGAAAGCGCATGAGCGCACCCGCGATGATGGGCACCGACAGCATCAGCCCCTTTTGCGCAGGCGAAAGATCGAAGGTTTCGCCGATGAACGGCGCCATGGCGCCGTTGAGCACCCAGATGCAGCAGGAGAACGAGAAGTACAGAAAGGCCGCGAACAGCGTCGGGCCGTGGCCTGAGTGCAAGAAGGTCCTGAAACTGGACATGGCGTTCAATCGTGCGAAATGCCGCGGCGCAGCCTTTGGAGGGCCGAGTCGACAGACGGGGTTGGGGCGGAATGCCGGCAGCGAACGCTGTCGGCGTGGGGGTGCTTCCCGGCCATTGCGCAGCCAGGATGGATGCAGGAGCCTGCAGCCTCACCAAAGCGGTGCTTCGTTACACCGCACCCGTGTCGATGCAAGAGACGTGCCTGCGCAAATGCGCGGGCGTGGCCTATGCTTGCCGTGCCCCCAACCGCTTTTCCATGATGTCCCTTCTTGTCGTTCTGCCCAATGATTTCGCCGAATCCGCGCCGCTGCCGGAGCCTCTGCAGCAGGCGCTGGCGAGCACCGGCGTCGCTGCCGTCGAGCGGAGCACCTGCCACACGCTGGTGCAGAAGGTGGGTGCGCTTGCACCGCAACAGGTGATGGCCTGGCTGCCCGCACCGGCGCAACAGCTGCAGGCGCTGCTCGATGCTGTCGGCGAATGGAAGGGCACGCCTCCTTGCGGGCTGAGCCTCGTCAGCGCACCGCTGGACAGCGCCCAGCACGAAGCGCTGGTTGCTCTGGGCGTGCATGCGTGGCTGCCGATCGAAGCTTTCGATGGCACCTCGCTTCGCGCGCTGATGACCCTCGCGCCGGTCCGGCGTGAACGCGAGGCCGCGCTGCGCACCGAACTCGACGGCTTGCGCACGCGCATGGATGAACGCAAATGGGTCGACCGCGCCAAGGGCCTGCTGATGTCGTCCCGCGGCATCGGGGAGGACGAGGCCTTCGGCTTGCTCCGCGGCGCGGCCATGCATGCCAACCTGCGGCTGGGCGAGGTGTCGCGCTCGGTAATCGAGGCCGCGCAGTGGGCCGACGCGATCAACCGCGCCGGGCAACTGCGCATGCTGTCGCAGCGGCTGGTGCGGATTGCCGCTCAGATGCTTGCCGGCATCGACGTGCAGCGTGCGCGCGTGTTGCGCACGCAATCGGTCGAGCGGGTGCAGCAGAACCTGGATCACCTGGCCACCCTTGAGCTGGGCGCCCCGGGCGCGGGCGCGCTGGGCGATGTGCAGGCTGCGTGGAGCGGGCTTTCCGCCGCGCTGGCGGCGCGCGCGGTGCCGCAGGCGCTGGCTGACATCGACAAGCTCGGCGACGAGCTGCTGGCCGCGGCCGAGGCGCTGACCGATGCGCTCGAAGCCTCCGGCGCGCGGCGTGCGCTGCGCATCGTCAACATCTGCGGGCGGCAGCGCATGCGCGCACAGCGCCTGGCCAAGGACGCGTTGCTGGCTTCGGCGCTCGCTGCAGGGCCTTCGCGCGAACGGCTGCTGCCGACCATGAACGAGTTCGAGGCGGCGCTGCTGGAGCTGGAGCGCGCGCCCCTCAGTTCACCCGAGATTCGCGCTGCACTGGCGGCCGCGCGGGACGAATGGCTGCGCCTGGTCGGCGGCGTGCAGGCACTCGAAAGCCCTGAAGGCCGCGCCACGCTGGTGCGTTCCAGCGAAGCGCTGGTGGACACTTTCGAGCGGCTCACCGCCTGGTACGAGCACAGCCTGCAAGTCATCATGTCCTGACTCCGGTTGTGCCGTGCCGGCGGTGTCAGGCCGCAACCTTCTCCACGTGCGCCTGGCGCGTGTAGAGAAAATCGATCACCGCCTTGCGGGCGTGCACATAGGTCGGGTCTTCGGCCAGTTCGACGCGGTTGCGCGGACGTGCGATGTCGACCTTCAGCACTTCGCCGATGGTGGCGGCCGGGCCGTTGGTGAGCATCACGATGCGGTCGCTCAGCAGCACCGCTTCGTCGACGTCGTGCGTGACCATGACGACGGTGCTCTGGGTCTTCTGCACGATGCCGAGCAGTTCGTCCTGCAGCTTGGCGCGCGTGAGCGCGTCCAGGGCGCCGAAGGGTTCGTCCATCAGCAGCACCTTGGGTTCCATCGAGAGAGCGCGTGCAATGCCCACGCGCTGCTTCATGCCGCCCGAGATCTCGCCGGGGCGCTTTTGCGCTGCTGGCGTAAGGCCGACCATTGCGAGCGCCGCATCGGTGCGTGCGCGCAACTGCGCCTTGTTCTCGGTGGCGGCAAAGACGCGCTCGACCGCGAGGTACACGTTCTCGAAGCAGGTGAGCCAGGGCAGCAGCGAGTGGTTCTGGAAGACCACCGCGCGCTCGGGGCCGGGGCCCTTGATTTCGCGGTTGGCGCACAGCAGCACGCCCTGCGTGGGCGTCGTCAGGCCGGCAATCAGGTTCAGCAGCGTCGACTTGCCGCAGCCCGAATGGCCGATGAGCGTGATGAACTCGCCCTTGGCCACGTTCAGGTTGATGCCCTGCAGCGCCAGGAAGCTGCCCTTGGCGGTCTTGAAGCGCTGCTCGACGTCGTGGATCTCGATGTACTTGGAATCGTCATTCATTGGAAACCTCCGCGCAGCAGCGCTGCGGTATTCGCCTTCAGAACGGCCGTGCGGCTCATGACTTCACCTCTTCGAACGTGAACGCGGTTGCAAGCTTGATGAGCGCGAACTCCAGCACCAGGCCGACGATGCCGATGACGAAGATCGCGATGATGATGTTGGCGACGTTGAGGTTGTTCCACTCGTCCCACACCCAGAAGCCGATGCCGACGCCGCCGGTGAGCATTTCGGCCGCAACGATCACCAGCCAGGCGGTGCCCACCGCCAGGCGAACGCCGGTCAGCATGTAGGGCAGCACGGCGGGGAAGAGGATCTTGGTGAAGATCTTCCATTCGCTGAGGTTGAGCACCTTGGCCACGTTCATGTAGTCGCTCGGCACGCGCTGCACGCCCACGGCGGTGTTGATCACCATCGGCCAGATCGAGCAGATGAAGATGGTCCAGATGGCGGCCGGGTTGGCGCCCTTGAACACCAGCAGGCCGATCGGCAGCCACGCCAGCGGCGACACGGGGCGCAGCAGGCTGATCAGCGGATTGAACATGCGCGAAAGAAACTCGAAGCGTCCGATGGCAAAGCCAGCCGGAATACCGACTGCAGCCGCGAGCCCGAAGCCCAATGCCACGCGCTGCAGCGACGAGAGCACATTCCAGCCCACACCCTGGTCGTTCGGCCCCTTGCTGTAGAACGGATCGCTGAACACCGTGAGCGCCTGCTGCCAGGTGGCGAGCGGCGAAGGAAAGCCGGTGGTGCTCTTCATGGCGACCAGCTCCCAGATCAGCACCAGCAGGCCGAAGCCCGCGAGCGGTGGGAGCACGCGCATCCAGAAGGCGCGCAGGTCGATGGATGTGCGTTGCTTTTGCTCCTTCTCCACTTTGAGGAGTGGGGTGGGGAGGGGGGCAGCTTCTGCGCGGGGCGCACCCTCACCCCGGCCCTCTCCCGCACGCGGAAGAGGGAGCGAGGCATCCAGGGGCGAATGAAATACGGCGCTGACCATGGTGTGTTTCTCCTCAGGCGTCTCAGACGTGGATCTTGAAAGAGTCGGCATATTTCTTCGGGTCCTTGCCGTCCCACACGGAGCCGTCGAACAGCTTGCTGGTGCGCGTCACGTCCTTGGGAACCGGCGTCTGCGTGGCGGCGGCGGCCTGCTTGTAGATGTCGATGCGGTTGATCTCGGTGGCCACCTTCAGGTAGTCCGGGTGCTCCTTCAGCAAGCCCCAGCGCTTGTGCTGCGTGAGGAACCACATGCCGTCCGACAGGTAGGGGAAGCTCACGGCGCCGCCGTTGTAGAACTTCATGTGGTTGGGGTCGTCCCAGCTCTTGCCCATGCCGTTGACATAGCGGCCCAGGATGCGCTGGTTGATGGCATCGACGCTGGTGTTGACGTAGCTCTTGTCGGCAATGGTCTCGGCCATCTTGTTCTTGTTCTGCAGGCCGGTGTCGATCCACTTGCCCGCTTCGATGATGGCCGCGGTCACGGCGCGCGCGGTGTTGGGGTACTTCTTGACGAAGTCGCCCGTGGTGCCGAGCACCTTCTCCGGATGGTCCTTCCAGATGTCCTGCGTGGTGATCGCTGTCACGCCGATGCCGTCCATGATCGCGCGCTGGCCCCAGGGCTCGCCCACGCAGTAGCCGTCCATGTTGCCGACGCGCATGTTGGCCACCATCTGCGGAGGCGGCACGGTGATGTTCTTGACGTCCTTGAACGGGTCGATGCCGGCCGAGGCCAGCCAGTAGTAGAGCCACATTGCGTGGGTGCCCGTGGGAAAGGTCTGCGCAAAGGTGTATTCGCGCTTTTCGGTGGCGATGAGCTTGGCGAGCGAGGCGGCATCCACCGCACCCTTGTCCGCCAGCTTCTTCGACAGCGTGATGGCCTGGCCGTTGTTGTTGAGGGTCATGAGCACGGCCATGTCCTTCTTGGGGCCGCTCAGGCCCAGGTGCATGCCGTAGACAAGGCCGTAGAGCACGTGCGCCATGTCCAGGTCGCCATTGGAGAGCTTGTCGCGCACGCCGGCCCAGCTGGCTTCCTTGCTGGGCACGATCTTCACGCCGTACTTCTTGTCGATGCCCAGCACCGAGGCCATCACCACGCTGGCGCAGTCGGTCAGGGGAATGAAGCCGATCTTCACTTCTTCCTTTTCCGGCTTGTCGGAGCCCTGGGCCCAGACGGCGGCGCGCAGGGCGGGATCGATTCCCACGGCGCCAATGGCGGCGGCTTGCAGTACGCGGCGGCGGCTGAGACGGGTTTTCAGCAGGTCGGTCATGTGGCGGGCTCCGGTTGAAGAACAACAACAAACAAAAGGAAGGCAGAAAACAAAAAGGCGTCCCGCACCGCGCAGGGGCTGCTCGAAAACGAGCCCTTGCGGGATGGGGGACGCCTTTGTCCAATTTCGGTGGGCAACACCCGCCGTTGGGTGCTGCCTGCCTCGGACCCAGGGGTCCATGTACTACTTCAGCAAACTGCGTGCCAGCTTTATCGACCGTGTTTTGCTATCGCCTTGCTATCGAATAGGCAGCAAAAGAGCGGCTGCCACTGGGTGCGCAGGGCAGCTGAGACGGAAAGTCGGCGCCATGCACGCTTGTTGTGCGCCGCACCATTTCGAACGCAATGCACGCGGCCGTTCAGCGCCGCGACGCCGTATCCAGGGGCAGGTAGTCGGCCATGGCGAGCATCGACTCGGCCACGTCCACCAGGCGGCGCTTCTGGTTCATGGCGGTCTGCAGCAGCATCTTGTGGGCTTCGTTCTCGCTCATGCGGCGGTGCGCCATCAGGAGGCCCTTGGCGCGTTCGACCAGCTTGCGCTCGTTAAGGGAGGCGCGAACGGTTTCGAGCTCTTCGCTCATGGCCTGCAGCCGGTGCGATTGCTCCTGCACCATGTCGAGCACCGAGCGTTCGAGGTGCCGCCCGTACTGCGCCGGCGCCGTGGCCTCCGCACCGATGTCGTCGAAGAAGACCGCGCCTTCGGCCTGCGGCGCGAGGGTGCCGAGCACCTCGTGGTATTTCTGCAGTTCGCCGCGGGCCTGCGCGATCTTGCGGGCGCAGAGTTCGCGCAGTTCTTCGGCCAGCCGGTGTTCGACGGTCTTCATGGCGTCGATGCGGCGGGTGCAGCAGTCGAACCAGTTCTGGCTCAGCCGGGGATCGGGCGCGGCCGCCGAAGCCGCCTGGGCCGAGGTCACGCTCATGCGGCGCAGGCGCTCGATCTCGGCCATGACGGCGTCGGACTGGCTCTGGTGCCATAGCGCAAGCACGCCGCTGCTGGAAAAGTCGATGAACACCTGGAAGCAGCGCTCCTGCAGCTCGATGAGGTGCAGCCATTGCTGGCGCTGCGCCTCGTCGGTACGCCCCACCGCCAATGACCCGGCTCCGAAGGCGCGCTCCTGGCCGGCAAATTCCTTGCCCTGCATGAAGTTGAACATCGCGACGAGCAGGCGCGAAATCTCGGGGTCGGTGGCGCCGTCGGCGGCCTCGAACACCACCGCCAGCAGGCCTGCAACGAGCTTGGCGTAAGCGGCGGTGGCCTGCGCGGGCGTCAGTTCGAGCGCACCGACGCGGCGGCGCAGCGCGGGCAGGCCGTCCAGGCCGGGAAGCACCCAGGCAATGCGGCTGAAGAGGCGGGCGCTGTTGCCCGCGGTGGCGCCCGGTCGGCCTTCGGTTTCGAGCTGGTCGAAGCCGGCGCGCACCTCCTGCTCGAGCGCCAGGCATTCGGCGATCTGCGGATCGCGCTGGTCGGCAAAGCGGACCCCGCGCGAGGCGAGAAACACGTTGGACATGCCGCGCTCCCGCTGCAGCGCATGAACCAGCCGGGCGATCAGCCCGACCAGGTCGCTGGTGCGCGCGAGCTGGTCGAGCTCGTCGATTTCGCACTTTCTGGCGGCGATCAGGAAATTCAGTCCGGATTTCATGGCGGGGAGGGGAGGCAAAAGGCTTGCTGCAACATCCGTGCCGCACGGGCATTCTGCGCCGCCTACACTCCTGCGGATGCTTCTTCTGGGAATCGAATCCTCCTGCGACGAAACCGGCGTGGCGCTGGTCGAATCGCACGGCGACGCACTGCCGCTGTTGCGCTCGCACGCGCTGCACAGCCAGATCGCCATGCACCAGGCCTACGGCGGCGTGGTGCCCGAACTCGCCAGCCGCGACCATATTCGCCGCGTGCTGCCGCTGACCGAAGCCGTCATGGCGGAAGCCGGGCGGGCGCTGACCGATATCGACGTGGTCGCCTACACGCGCGGCCCGGGCCTTGCCGGGGCCTTGCTGGTGGGCGCAGGCGTGGCGTGCGCGTTGGGGGCGGCGCTCGGCAAGCCGGTGCTCGGGGTGCATCACCTCGAGGGGCACCTGCTGTCGCCCTTCCTGAGCGCGGACCCGCCGGAGTTTCCGTTCGTGGCGCTGCTGGTTTCCGGCGGGCACACGCAGTTGATGCGGGTCGACGGTGTGGGGCGCTACGAACTGCTGGGCGAAACCATCGACGATGCGGCGGGCGAGGCTTTCGACAAGAGCGCCAAGCTCATGGGCCTGCCGTATCCGGGCGGCCCGTGGCTGGCCAAGCTGGCGGAAGAGGGCAATGCCGAGGCATTCAAGCTGCCGCGGCCGCTCCTGCACAGCGGCGATCTGGATTTTTCATTCGCCGGGCTGAAGACCGCGGTGCTGACGCAGGCCAAGAAGCTCGGCGCCGGGCTGGAGGCGAGCAAGGCCGACCTGGCCGCTTCCACGCAAGCGGCCATCGTCGAGGTGCTGCTGAAGAAGTCGCTGGCCGCGCTCGGGCAGACCGGCCTGAAGCGGTTGGTCGTTGCGGGCGGCGTGGGCGCGAATCGAAGCCTGCGGGAACAACTGAACGCCGCCTGCGCCAGGCGCGGCGTACGTGTGCACTACCCCGAGCTGCACCTGTGCACCGACAACGGCGCAATGATCGCAATGGCGGCCGCCATGCGGCTGCAGTCGGGCCTGGCGCAGGCCAGCGCGCGCTATGCCTTCGACGTCAAGCCGCGATGGCCCATGGCTTCGCTGATGGCATCCGAGGCGGCGCCGCAGGTGCCCGCGTAGCAGCGGGGCGCTGCGCCCGGCCGAGCGACGGCACCGGCAGCACGTCGAGCATGTTGCGCCACAGCTGCCGCCACTGCGGCCAGTCGTGGCCGCCTTCGGTGGTGAACACGCGCCCTTCGGGCAGCGCATCCGCCAGCAGCTTGTGGTTGCTCGCAAAACGGTCGCTCAGGCCGAACCCCAGGTAGAGCTGCGGCAGGTTCTTGGATCTTTGGGGTTCCAGGTATTGCTGAAACCAGGGCCACAGCTTGCGGTCGACTTCCTCGTCGGGCTGCGGGCCGGTGGGCGCCTGCCAGGTGCGCAGGCCGCCGGCCTTGTGGATTTCGGCGCCCAGAACGCGCCGCCCCAGGTAGGGTGCCAGCGCGACGATGCCGTCGACCGAGCCCGGCCTGGACAACTCGTGGATCAGCGCGCCGAAGCCGCCGATGGAAATGCCCACGAGCCAGATCGACTTGTAGCCCTTGGCGCGCTGCGGCTCGATGACGTCCGCATGCAGGCGGTCGCTGAGCGTCTGGTCGTAGTAGTAGGAAACGTCGGCGTCCACCAGCAGCGAGTCGGCGGCCAGATGGCGCTCTCGCACGGCGCTGATGAAACCTTCGCGTTCGAATTCGTCGGGTTTGAGATAGGCACCGGGCAGGAATACCAGGAGCGTATCGGACCGTTCATTGTCATTGGCTGACTTGAGGTGCGTGATCATGGCGTGCCTTTAGGGGCACCCGAATCCGCACCGTCAGCGATTCGGTGCGTTTGCGAGACGCCCACGAAGAAGAAAGAAGAAAAATGTGAATACGTCACATGATGTGACGTTATTCACTGCCCTATTGTGATTAGGGAGCGTCTTCAAAGTCAAAAACAATAGTTAACGACACTTTCCTCTCGTGGGCATTGCAAGATCAGTTGATCTGCAGCTCCGAAACGCGGCTCACCGGCACTTGCTTGCCCAGCTTGAGCGTGAGCACGCCGTTCTCAAGCTTGGCTTCGCTCGCGCTCACGTCGATGTCTTGCGGCAACTCGTACGCGGCCTTGAACTGGCGCTTGGCTTCGGCCTTGCTGTCGATGCGGACCACGGTGCCCTCGATGCCGATGGTGAGGTCTTCGCGCGAAAGGCCGGGCACATCGATGGAAAGCGTCCAGCTCTTGTCGTCCTGTTCGACGAGCGGCGACTTGCGTGCGCCGGCAAAGGCTTCGTTGACGAAACGCTCGAAGGCGCGGTCGTACGAACGCGGAGCAAAGCGGGCGGTATGAAGGGCGGGTGCGAAAAACATGAAAGAACTCCTGAATGAACACAATGGGGACAAGAATGTGTGTCCCTTACACTGCGCGGCCATTCAATGCTGAGTGCCGCTTGCCACCACATCTAGGCGCGGCCGCAACCGTTTCAAGACAATGAATCCCCCCTTTATTTGGCGTCGCAAGGCCTTGAAATTTGCGGCGCTGGCGCTATGCGCGGCCCCCTTTGCCGCAGCGGCGCAAACGCCGCCGGCGCCCATTCGCCTGGCGCTTATCGAGAGCATGAGCGGTCCCTTCGCCAACACCGGAGAAGCGGTGTTTCGCAATCTGCTCTGGGCCGTGGAGCGCGTGAATGCGCGCGGCGGCGTCAAGCTGCCGGGTGTGCCCGGCGGTGCGCGGCCGCTGCAGCTCGACCGCTACGACAGCAAGGGGCAGAACGAAGAAGCTCTGTCGGCGTTGCGCGCGGCCATGGACGACGGTGCGCGCATCGTGCTGCAGGGCAACTCGTCGGCCACCGCCGCGGCGTTGGTCGATGCCATTGAAAAGAACAACGAACGCGATCCGTCGCGGCGCGTGATCTTTCTCAACTACGCGGCGGTCGATCCGGTGCTCACCAACGAGCGCTGCAGCTTCTGGCACTTTCGCTTCGATGCCCATGCCGACATGCGCGTAGCCGCGCTGATGGATGTGGTGAAGGACGATGCAACGCTCAAGCGCGCGTACCTCATCGGCCAGGACTACAGCTTTGGCCAGGCGGTGCTGCGCGAGACGAAACGCCAGCTCGGCGTGCAGCGGCCCGATGTGGAAATCGTCGGGGACGAGCTGCACCCGATGGGAAGGGTGAAGGACTTCGCGCCTTATGCCGGCAAGATCATTGCAAGCGGCGCGCAGGCGGTGTTCACCGGCAATTGGGGCAACGACCTCACGCTGCTCGTGAAGGCGGCGCGCGAGGGTGGCTTCAATGGCACCTTCTATACCTTCTACGGCAACGCTCTCGGTGCGCCGGCCGCCATCGGCGATGCAGGTATCGGCCGCGTGATAGCGGTGGCCGACTGGCTGCCCAACGTGCAAACGGCGCAGTCCGAGGCGTTCTATCGCGCGTTCCGCGCGCGCTTTCCCAAGCCCGCCGACGACTACGTGCACATGCGCATGCAACTGCTGGTGGAGTCGCTGGCGCAGGCCATCGAGCGCGCGGGCAGCGTCGATGCGGCGGCCGTGGCGCGGGCGCTCGAACAGGCCGATGTGAGCCTCTACGGACAGCGCGGACGCATGCGCGCGGCGGACCATCAGTTCCAGCAGCAACTCGTGGTCGGCGTGATGGACAGGCAGGGCAGGCCGGGCGTGCAGTTCGATGTCGAAGGCTCCGGCTACGGCTTCCGCGTGATCAAGACCATCGCACCCGAACGCGCCGAACTGCCGACCACCTGCAAGATGAAGAGAAGCTAGGAAACCAACTCATGCGTGAAGCCATCCACAACCTCGAAGCCTCCAAGATCCGCGAGGTTGCCAATGCCGGTCTGGGCCGCGACGACGTGCTCGCCTTCTGGTTCGGCGAAAGCGACGAAGTCACGCCCGAGGTGATCCGCCAGGCGGCCATCGACTCGCTGCAGCGCGGCGAAACCTTCTATGCGCACAACCTCGGCCTGCCCGAACTGCGCGAGGCAATTGCCGGCTACACCAGCAAGCTGCACCCCAAGGTCGATGCTTCGCGCATTGCCGTGACCTCCGGCGGCGTGAGCGCGCTGATGCTGGCGGTGCAGGCACTGGTCGATGCAGGCGACGAAGTGGTTGCGGTCACGCCGGTGTGGCCCAACCTGACGGCGCAACCCGCGATTCTTGGCGCGGTGGTGCGCACGGTGTCGCTGGTGCCTGCCGATGGCCAATGGACGCTCGACCTTGCAGCCTTGCGGAAGGCCGTCACGCCGAAGACCAAGCTCCTGATCGTCAACGCGCCCAACAACCCGACCGGCTGGACCATGACGCGCGAAGAGCAGCAGGCCGTGCTCGACCACTGCCGCGAAACCGGCACCTGGATCCTGGCCGACGAGGTGTACGAGCGGCTGTATTTCGAGCCGCCCAATGGTTGCGCGCCGAGCTTTCTCGACATTTCGAGACCCGACGACCGGCTGGTGGTGACACACAGCTTCTCGAAGAGCTTTCTCATGACCGGGTGGCGCCTTGGCTGGCTGGTGCTGCCGCCCGCGCTGGTCGAGGGCATCGGCAAGCTGATCGAGTTCAACACCTCCTGCGCCAGCGTTTTCACCCAGCGAGCCGCCGTGGCCGCCATCGAGCACACCGCGGAGATCACGCCCCGCGTGGTCGCCCATCTGAAACAGTGCCGGGACACCCTGGTGCCGCTGCTGGAAGCCTTGCCCGGTGTGCAGGTAGCCCCGGCCAAGGGCGGCATGTACGCCTTTTTCCGCCTTGAAGGCTTCGGCGACTCCCTCGAGCTTGCCAAGCGCCTGGTCGTAGAGGCTGGCCTCGGCCTGGCCCCCGGCAATGCCTTTGCTCCGGAAGCCCAGGGGTGGCTGCGCTGGTGCTTCGCTTCGAAGGACCCGCAGCGCCTTGTGCAGGGGGTGGAGCGCCTGAAAACCTGGCTATCCAGACAGTAAACGCGCAAGCCCCGGGCGAGCTATAATCCCGAGGCTTTGCATGCCGCAAGGCGCACGGTGAGGGCAGTTCCAGCGCTCACCGCAAGTCAAACATCCCGGAACAAGGAAATTCAACATGATCGCAGCCTCCATCAAGGCCGAAGTCGTCAAAGACAACGCCCGCGCCGCCAACGATACCGGTAGCCCCGAAGTGCAAGTCGCACTGCTGACCGCCCGTATCAACGAGCTCACCCCCCACTTCAAGACGCACGCCAAGGACCACCACGGCCGTCGCGGCCTGCTGCGCATGGTGAGCCGTCGCCGCAAGCTCCTGGACTACCTCAAGTCCAAGGACGCCGATCGTTACACCGCGCTGATCGCCAAGCTGGGTCTGCGCAAGTAAACCGAATCGCATGAAAAAACGCCTGGGTTAGTCCGCTAGCTCAGGCGTTTTTTACTTCGCGATCCACTTTCGGAGTGCCAAAACAGAGCGAAGCTGTGTCATTCCAATGAAGTTCCCGCCGAGCTTCGCTGGAATGGCATCGTGTTCTGAGAAGCCTCCGTCCCTGCGAAACCTGTGATGAATACAGGTCCATCGCTATCAAAACAGGAGCAAAACATGAGCCTCTTCAACAAAGTCACCAAGTCCTTCCAATGGGGCGACAAGACCGTCGTCATGGAAACCGGTGAAATCGCCCGCCAGGCCAGCGGCGCCGTGGTGGTCGACATCGACGGAACCGTGGTCCTGGCGACCGTGGTGGCCTCCAAGTCGGCAAAGCCCGGCCAGGACTTCTTCCCGCTGACCGTCGATTACATCGAGAAGACCTATGCCGCGGGCAAGATCCCCGGCAGCTTCTTCAAGCGCGAAGCCAAGCCCAGCGAACACGAAACGCTGACCAGCCGCCTGATCGATCGTCCGATCCGCCCGCTGTTCCCCGAAGGCTTCCTGAACGAAGTGCACGTGGTCATCCACACGCTGTCGCTCAACCCCGAAGTCGACGCCGACATCGCCGCCATGATCGGCGTGAGCGCCGCGCTGTCGATTTCCGGCATTCCGTTCAGCGGCCCGATCGGCGCTGCGCGCGTGGGCTACATCAACGGCCAGTACGTGCTGAATCCGGGCCAGACCGCCCGCAAGGATTCGCAGATGGACCTCGTCGTTGCCGGTACCGAAGCCGCCGTGCTGATGGTGGAATCCGAAGCGCAGCAACTCAGCGAAGAAATCATGCTGGGCGGCGTGGTGTTCGGCCACGAACAAGCCAACATCGCGATCAACGCGATTCATGAACTCGTGCGCGACGCCGGCAAGCCGGTGTGGGACTGGCAGCCGCCGGCCGAAGACGAAGCCTTCGTCGCCAAGGTCAAGAGCCTGGCCGAAGAAAAGCTGCGCGCCGTCTATCAGATTCGCAGCAAGCAAGCCCGCACGCAAGCCCTGCGCGAAGCCAATGCCAGCGTGATGAACACGCTGAAGGAAAGCGGCGAGCCCTTCGACGCCGGCAAGGTCAACGACCTGCTGTTCTCGATCGAATCGAAGATCGTCCGCAGCCAGATCCTGTCGGGCGAACCCCGCATCGACGGCCGCGACACGCGCACCGTGCGCCCCATCGAGATCCGCAACTCCGTGCTGCCGCGCACCCACGGCTCGGCGCTGTTCACGCGTGGCGAGACGCAGGGCCTGGTCGTGACCACGCTCGGCACCGAGCGCGACGCACAGCGCATCGATGCGCTGGCCGGCGAGTACGAAGACCGCTTCCTGTTCCACTACAACATGCCTCCCTTCGCCACCGGTGAAGTGGGCCGCATGGGCTCGACCAAGCGCCGCGAAATCGGCCACGGCCGCCTGGCCAAGCGCGCGCTCGTCGCCGTGCTGCCGACCAAGGAAGAATTCCCGTACACCATTCGCGTGGTGTCGGAAATCACTGAATCGAACGGCTCCTCGTCGATGGCTTCGGTCTGTGGCGGCTGCCTCTCGATGATGGACGCCGGCGTGCCGATGAAGGCGCACGTGGCCGGCATTGCCATGGGCCTGATCAAGGAAGACAACCGCTTTGCGGTGCTGACCGATATCCTGGGCGACGAAGATCACCTGGGCGACATGGACTTCAAGGTGGCCGGCACGACCAACGGCATCACCGCGCTGCAGATGGACATCAAGATCCAGGGCATCACCAAGGAAATCATGCAGGTCGCACTGGCGCAGGCCAAGGAAGCGCGCATGCACATTCTCGGCAAGATGCAGGAAGCCATGGGCGAAGCCAAGACCGAGGTGTCGCAGTTCGCACCGCGCCTGACCACGCTCAAGATCAATCCCGAGAAGATCCGCGACGTGATCGGCAAGGGCGGCGCGGTCATTCGCGGCCTGCAGGAAGAAACCGGCACGACGATCAACATCGACGAAGACGGCACCATCACCATCGCCTCGACCGATCCGGAAAAGGCCGAGCTGGCCAAGAAGCGCATCGAGCAGATCACCGCCGAAGTCGAAATCGGCAAGGTCTACGAAGGCCCGGTCACCAAGATCCTGGACTTCGGCGCGCTCATCAACCTGCTGCCCGGCAAGGACGGCCTGCTGCACATCAGCCAGATCGCGCACGAGCGCGTCGAGAAGGTGACCGACTATCTGAGCGAAGGCCAGATCGTGAAGGTCAAGGTTCTCGAGACGGACGAAAAGGGCCGCGTCAAGCTGTCCATGAAGGCCCTGAGCGAGCGTCCGGCAGGCATGGAATTCCAGGAACGTGCACCGCGTGAAGATCGTGGCGACCGCGGTGATCGCGGCGGCGAGCGTCGCGAGCGTTCGGACCGTGGCGACCGCGGTGGTGACCGCGGCGGCGAACGTGCTCCTCGTTTCAACAACGAGCAGCAGCAGCCGCGCAACGAGCAGCCGCAGGCCCCCGCCGGCGAGCAGCCGTACGCACCGCGCGAACCGCAAGAGTAAGAAGGGCGCAACGGCAGCTTTGCCGCCGTTGCCAACTTTTTAAACAGCTAACCACGCCCGGAACACGGGCGTTGCAGGCCAAAGACCATGAAAGCCATTGAAATCACTTCGTACGGCGCCCCTGAGGTGCTGCGCGCCGTGGAGCGTCCCGATCCGGTGGCCGGCGTGGGCGAACTGTTGATTCGCGTCGCAGCCAGCGGCGTGAACCGTCCGGACGTGTTGCAGCGCAAGGGCCACTATCCGGTGCCGCCGGGCGCTTCCGACCTGCCGGGCCTCGAAGTCGCCGGCGAGATCGTGTCGGGTGATGCTGCGGCCCTGGCCGAGGCGGGCTTCAAGATCGGCGACCGCGTCTGCGCGCTGATCGCCGGCGGCGGCTATGCCGAGCTGTGCGTGGCCCCCGTGGCGCAATGTCTTCCTGTGCCCAGGGGCTGGAGCGACATCGAGGCGGCTTCGCTGCCCGAGACCTTCTTCACCGTCTGGAGCAACGTGTTCGACCGGGGCCGCCTGCAAAAGGGCGAAACCCTGCTGATCCAGGGCGGTTCGAGCGGCATCGGCGTGACGGCGATCCAGATTGCCAAGGCGCTGGGCGCGACGGTGATCGTCACGGCCGGCAGCGACGACAAGTGCGAAGCCTGCAAGAAGCTGGGCGCGGACCACGCCATCAACTACCGCACGAGCGATTTCGCCGAAGAGGCGAAGAAGCTCACCGGCGGCAAGGGCGTGGACGTGATCCTGGACATGGTCGCGGGCGACTACGTGGCGCGCGAGATCGAATGCATGGCCGAAGACGGCCGGCTGGTGATCATCGCGGTGCAGGGCGGCGTCAAGAGCGACTTCAATGCGGGCCTGGTGCTGCGCAAGCGGCTGGTGATCACCGGCTCGACGCTGCGTCCCCGGCCGGTGGCGTTCAAGGGCGCCATTGCCAAGGCGCTGCGCGAAAAGGTCTGGCCGCTGCTCGAAAGCGGCGCGGTCAAGCCCGTGATCCACAGCACCTTTGCAGCGGGCGGCGAACCCAGCGGCGCGGCGCAGGCGCATGCACTCATGGAATCCAACCAGCACATTGGCAAGATCGTGCTGACATGGTGACGGGCAACAACACGATGACAACCAAGAAGAAGCTGATCGCCGGCAACTGGAAGATGAACGGCAGCCTGGCTGCCAACGAGGCGCTGGTCAAGGCGTTGCTGCAGGGCCTGGCTGCTGCGCCGGCCAGTTGCGATGTCGCGCTTTGCGCGCCGGCTCCGTATTTCGCGCAGCTGCAATCGCTGCTGGCGGACTCGAAGGCCATTGCACTTGGTGCGCAGGACATTTCGGCGCACCCGCAAGGCGCGTTCACCGGCGAGCAATCGGCGGCCATGCTGAAGGAATTCGGCGTGCGCTATGCCATCGTCGGCCATTCGGAGCGTCGCCAGTACCACGGCGAAACCGACGAAGCGGTGGCAGCCAAGACGGCGGCTGCGCTCGCGAACGGCATCACGCCGATCGTCTGCGTGGGCGAAACGCTGGCCGAGCGCGAAGCCGGGCATACCGAAGAAGTCGTCAAGCGCCAGCTGGCCGCGGTGATCCACGTCAATGGCCACTGCATCAGCGAGATCGTCGTGGCCTATGAGCCCGTCTGGGCCATCGGCACCGGCAAGACCGCCACGCCCGAGCAGGCGCAGGCCGTGCACGCCGTGCTGCGTGCGCAACTGCACCATGCGGCCAGCGAACACGCGGCCGGCATCTGCATCCTCTACGGCGGCAGCATGAACGCGGCCAACGCCGCCCAGTTGCTGGCGCAGCCCGACATCGATGGCGGCCTCATCGGCGGCGCTTCGCTCAAGGCAGCAGACTTTTTGCAGATCATTTCCGCTGCCGCTCGCTGAACGCGAGGGGCGGCTGACATCAATTAGGAGTAAGAACGAATGAATGTGGTCCTCAATCTCTTGGTCGGCGTGCAGATGCTGTCGGCCCTTGCAATGATCGGGCTGATCCTGATCCAGCACGGCAAGGGCGCCGACATGGGCGCGGCCTTCGGCAGCGGCAGCGCCGGTAGCCTGTTCGGCGCAAGCGGCAGCGCGAATTTCCTTTCGCGCACCACGGCAGTGCTGGCGGCGGTGTTCTTTGTGTGCACGTTGCTGCTGGCCTACTTCAGCCACGCACGGCCCGCCGGCGGCGGCAGCCTGCTGGAGCGCGCGGCTGTCGGTGCACCCGCCACGCCTGCTTCTGCTCCCGCAGGGCAAATTCCCGGCCAGATTCCCTCGGGTACCTCGGGCGCTGCGCCGGCCAATGCGCCTGCCTCGGCTCCTGCCGCGCCTGTTTCGGGCCCGGGCCAGATCCCGAACAAATAATCAAGTTGTTTTCATGGAGCCGCCAGTGAGAAACGGCTCCATTTCAGGGTAAACTCTAAAGCTGTTCGGAAAGCCAAACACCTTCACAGGTACCTCATGCCATCCGAACAAAAAACCGCGGTCGTGGTGAAATTGGTAGACACGCTATCTTGAGGGGGTAGTGGCGAAAGCTGTGCGAGTTCGAGTCTCGCCGACCGCACCAAATCTCACCGGCAGAAAACCTCATCCAGAGCGTTTTCCTGCCGGTGGCAAGCGGTGAAAAATCTCCCGATGAACCTCGATTCCTATCTCCCCGTCCTTTTGTTTATTTTGGTCGGTGTCGGTGTAGGTGTCGCACCGCAAGTCATCGGCTACATCCTGGGTCCCAATCGGCCCGACGCAGCGAAGAACGCTCCCTACGAGTGTGGCTTCGAGGCCTTCGAGGATGCGCGCATGAAATTCGACGTGCGCTATTACCTCGTCGCCATTCTCTTCATCCTGTTCGATCTCGAGATTGCCTTTCTCTTTCCGTGGGCCATTGCGCTCAAGGAAATCGGCGCCGTCGGCTTCTGGGCCATGATGATCTTTCTCGCCATCCTCGTCGTGGGCTTCGCCTACGAGTGGAAAAAAGGCGCGCTCGACTGGGAATGACAAGGAATCATCAAAATGGCCATTGAAGGCGTCATGAAGGAAGGCTTCGTCACCACCACCTACGACTCGGTGGTGAACTGGGCGAAGACCGGATCACTCTGGCCGATGACTTTCGGTCTGGCTTGCTGTGCCGTCGAAATGATGCACGCGGGCGCGGCCCGCTATGACATCGACCGTTTCGGCATGCTGTTTCGGCCCAGCCCCCGGCAGTCCGATCTGATGATCGTGGCCGGCACGCTGTGCAACAAGATGGCGCCCGCTCTGCGCAAGGTCTACGACCAGATGCCCGAGCCGCGCTGGGTTCTTTCCATGGGCTCCTGCGCCAACGGCGGCGGCTACTACCACTACAGCTATTCGGTGGTGCGCGGCTGCGACCGCATCGTGCCGGTGGACGTCTATGTGCCGGGTTGCCCGCCCACCGCCGAAGCCTTGCTCTACGGTGTGATCCAGCTGCAGCAGAAGATTCGCCGCACCAACACCATTGCCCGCGCCTGAGAGACTGCCGACGATGACCGACTTTGCAATATCGCCGGAGGTGCTGCGCGCCACCATCGCCGAGACCCTCGGCGCCAAGGCCAAGAGCGTGACGATCGCGCTGGGCGAGGTGACCGTGGTCGTCGGCGCTGCCGACTACATCGAAGCTGCCACGCTGCTGCGCGATGCGCCCGGCTGCCGCTTCGAGCAGCTGATCGACCTTTGCGGCATGGATTACTCCGACTACCGCGAAGGCGAGTGGCAGGGTGAGCGCTATTGCGTCGTCACGCACCTGCTTTCGGTGAGCCTCAACCAGCGCGTGCGCCTCAAGGTGTTTGCGCCGAACGAAGACCTGCCCGTGGTCGATTCGCTCCAGCCTGTGTGGAATGCCGCCACGTGGTTCGAGCGCGAAGCCTTCGACCTCTACGGCATCGTGTTCGAGGGGCATGACGACCTGCGCCGCATCCTTACCGACTACGGTTTCATCGGCCATCCGTTCCGCAAGGACTTCCCGGTGTCGGGGCACGTCGAAATGCGCTACGACGAAGAGCAGAAGCGCGTCATCTACCAGCCGGTCTCCATCGAGCCGCGGGAAATCACGCCGCGCGTGATTCGCGAAGACAACTACGGCAGCGGTTTGCACTGATATGGCCGAAATCAAGAACTACACACTCAACTTCGGTCCCCAGCATCCTGCAGCGCACGGCGTGCTGCGCCTGGTGCTCGAGCTCGACGGCGAAGTGATCCAGCGCGCCGATCCGCACATCGGCCTGTTGCACCGTGCGACCGAAAAACTCGCCGAATCGCGCACTTTCATCCAGTCGCTGCCGTACATGGACCGCCTCGACTACGTGTCGATGATGTCCAACGAGCATGCCTACTGCCTGGCCATCGAGCGGATGATGGGCCTCGAAGTGCCGATCCGCGCGCAGTACATCCGCGTGATGTTCGCCGAGATCACCCGCCTGCTGAACCACCTCTTGTGGCTCGGCGCGCACGGTCTCGACTGCGGCGCGATGAACATGCTCATCTATTGCTTCCGCGAGCGTGAAGACCTGTTCGACATGTACGAAGCCGTGTCGGGCGCGCGCATGCACGCGGCGTACTTCCGTCCAGGCGGCGTGTACCGCGACCTGCCGGATGCCATGCCGCAGTACAAGGTCAGCAAGATCAAGAATGCGAAGGCCATCGAGAAGCTCAACGAGAACCGCCAGGGCTCGCTGCTCGACTTCATCGACGACTTCTGCAAGCGCTTCCCGAAGATGGTCGACGAGTATGAAACGCTGCTCACCGACAACCGCATCTGGAAGCAGCGCACCGTGGGCATCGGCGTGGTCACGCCGGAGCGCGCGCTGAATCTCGGCTTCACCGGCCCCATGCTGCGTGGCTCGGGCGTGGAGTGGGACCTGCGCAAGAAGCAGCCCTACGACGTCTACGACCAGATGCAGTTCGACGTGCCAGTCGGCAAGACGGGCGACTGCTACGACCGCTACCTGGTGCGCGTGGAAGAAATGCGCCAGGCCAACAAGATCATCCAGCAGTGCTCGGCATGGCTGCGCGCCAACCCCGGTCCGGTCATTACCGACAACCACAAGGTCGCCGCGCCTGCGCGTGAATCGATGAAGGCGAACATGGAGGAGCTGATCCACCATTTCAAGCTCTTCACCGAAGGCTTCCACGTGCCCGAAGGCGAGGCCTATGCCGCCGTCGAGCACCCGAAGGGCGAGTTCGGCATCTACCTGGTGAGCGACGGCGCCAACAAGCCGTACCGCCTGAAGATCCGCGCGCCCGGTTTCCCGCACCTCGCCGCCCTCGACGAAATGTCGCGCGGCCACATGATCGCCGACGCTGTCGCGGTGATCGGCACGATGGACATCGTGTTCGGCGAAATCGACAGGTGAGAAAGAGCGAATGACGACTTCCTCGACCCACCATGACACGGCGCCTACGGCGCCTTCTGCTCCTCTGAGGCCCGCGATTCTCGAGCGCTTTGCGCGCGAGGTTGCCAAGTACCCTGAAGCGGGCAAGCAATCGGCCGTGATGGCCTGCCTGGCCATCGTGCAGCAGGACGAAGGCTACGTGAGCATGCAGCGCGAGCGCGAGATCGCCGACTACCTCGGCATGGCGCCCATCGCCGTGCATGAGGTCACGACCTTCTACAACATGTACAACCAGCACCCGGTGGGCAAGTTCAAGCTCAACGTGTGCACCAACCTGCCTTGCCAGCTGCGTGACGGCGTCACAGCGCTCGTTCACCTCGAGAAGAAGCTCGGCATCAAGATGGGCGAGACCACGGCCGACGGCCTGTTCACGCTGCAGCAGAGCGAATGCCTGGGCGCCTGCGCCGATTCGCCCGTGATGCTGGTCAACGACCGCACCATGTGCAGCTTCATGAGCAACGAGAAGCTCGACCAGCTCATCGACGGGCTGCGCTCGTCCACGGAACCACCAAAGGGGAGGCCGCATGATGTCGCCCGAACAAGTGCTCCAGCAGTTCCAGGCCACGGGCGTCCAGACCTGCTTCCATGACCGCCACATCGAGCCGCAGATCTATGCCGGCCTCGACGGCACCAACTGGCGCCTGGCCGACTACGAAGCGCGCGGCGGCTACCAGGCGCTGCGCAAGATCCTCACCGAGGGCCTCACGCCCGACCAGGTGATTGCCGAAGTCAAGGCCTCGGGCCTGCGCGGCCGCGGCGGCGCGGGCTTTCCCACGGGCCTGAAGTGGAGCTTCATGCCCCGCCAGTTCCCGGGCCAGAAGTACCTCGTCTGCAATTCCGACGAAGGCGAGCCGGGTACGTGCAAGGACCGCGACATCCTGCAGTTCAACCCGCACATCGTGATCGAAGGCATGGCCATCGCCGCGTATGCGATGGGCATCAGCGTGGGCTACAACTACATCCACGGCGAGATCTTCCAGAGCTACGACCGCTTCGAGGAAGCCCTCGAGGAAGCGCGCGCCGCCGGCTACCTTGGCGACGGCATCATGGGCAGTACGTACAACTTCCAGTTGCACGCGGCCCACGGCTTCGGCGCCTACATCTGCGGCGAAGAAACCGCACTGCTCGAGTCGCTCGAAGGCAAGAAGGGCCAGCCGCGCTTCAAGCCGCCGTTCCCGGCCAGCTTTGGCCTGTACGGCAAGCCGACCACCATCAACAACACCGAGACTTTCGCGGCGGTGCCCTGGATCATCCGCAACGGCGGCCAGGCCTACCTCGAGTGCGGCAAGCCGAACAACGGCGGCACCAAGATCTATTCGGTGAGCGGTGACGTCGAGCTGCCCGGCAACTACGAAGTGCCCATGGGCACACCGTTCTCCAAGCTGCTTGAACTGGCTGGCGGTGTTCGCAAGGGCCGCACGCTCAAGGCCGTGATTCCCGGTGGATCGTCGTCGCCGGTGCTGCCGGCGTCGATCATGATGGAATGCACGATGGACTACGACTCCATCGCCAAGGCCGGCTCCATGCTGGGTTCGGGCGCGGTCATCGTCATGGACGACAGCCGTTCGATGGTCGAGTCGCTCAGGCGCCTTTCGTATTTCTACATGCACGAATCCTGCGGCCAGTGCACGCCTTGCCGCGAAGGCACGGGCTGGCTGTACCGCGTGGTGGACCGCATCCACAACGGGCAGGGCAGGGCGTCCGACATGGACCTGCTCAACTCCGTGGCAGACAACATCCAGGGCCGCACGATCTGCGCGCTCGGCGACGCGGCGGCCATGCCGGTGCGCGCCATGATCAAGCACTACCGTCACGAGTTCGAGGCCTTGATTCCGGGCTACGTCCCGAAAGCGCCCGTCAAGGCCTGAGCGCGAGAAACACATATATGGTTGAAATCGAACTCGACGGCAAGAAGGTCGAAGTGACCGAAGGCAGCATGGTGATGCATGCGGCCGACAAGGCGGGCACGTACATCCCGCACTTCTGCTATCACAAGAAGCTCAGCATTGCGGCCAACTGCCGCATGTGCCTGGTCGACGTGGAAAAGGCGCCCAAGCCGATGCCGGCCTGCGCCACGCCCGTCACGCAGGGCATGATCGTTCGCACCAAGAGCGAAAAGGCCATCAAGGCGCAGCAGTCGGTCATGGAGTTCCTCCTGATCAACCACCCGCTGGATTGCCCCATTTGCGACCAGGGCGGCGAGTGCCAGCTGCAAGACCTGGCCGTGGGCTACGGTGGTTCTTCTTCGCGCTACGAAGAAGAAAAGCGCGTCGTGTTCCACAAGGACGTCGGCCCGCTGATCAGCATGGAAGAGATGAGCCGCTGCATCCATTGCACGCGTTGCGTCCGCTTCGGCCAGGAAGTGGCCGGCGTGATGGAGCTCGGCATGACCCAGCGCGGCGAGCACTCCGAAATCGAAACCTTCCTCGGCGACTCGGTCGACTCGGAACTCTCGGGCAACATGATCGACATCTGCCCGGTCGGCGCGCTCACGAGCAAGCCGTTCCGCTACAGCGCCCGCACCTGGGAGCTGTCGCGCCGCAAGTCGGTGAGCCCGCACGACTCCACCGGTGCCAACCTGATCGTCCAGGTCAAGAACAACCGCGTGATGCGCGTGGTGCCGCTCGAGAACGAAGACGTCAACGAATGCTGGATTGCCGACCGCGACCGCTTTTCGTACGAAGGGCTCAACGGCCCCGAACGCCTCACGCAGCCGATGCTCAAGCAGGGCGGCCAATGGCAGCAGGTCGACTGGCAGACGGCGCTCGAATACGTGGCCAACGGCCTCAAGCAAATCAAGGCCGACCACGGCGCGCAGAGCATCGGCACGCTGGTCAGCCCGCACAGCACGCTCGAAGAGCTGCAGCTTGCCGCCATGCTCACGCGTGAGCTCGGCAGCGACAACATCGACTATCGCCTCCGCAACGCCGAATTCACGGCGTTCGAAGGTGTGCGCTGGCTCGGTACCTCGATCGCATCGCTTACGCAGCTGCAGCGCGCATTCGTGATCGGCTCGAACCTGCGCAAGGACCATCCGCTGTTCGCGCAGCGCATCCGCCAGGCCGTGCGCAAGGGCGCCGCGCTGTCGGTGCTGACCTCGTCCAACCTCATGGCCGACCGCGAAGCGTGGGCCATGAGCGTGGCGCAGGCGTCGATCGTCGATGCCGGCCAGTGGGTCGAAGTGCTCGCCGGCATTGCCGCCGCCGTGGGCCAGACCACCGGCCAGGCCGCGCCGCTCGCACCGGCAAACGCACCCGACGCCGCGGCGCAAGCCATTGCGGCTTCGCTGCTGAGCGGCGAGCGCAAGGCCATCCTGCTCGGCAACGCCGCCGCCCACCATGCGCAAGCCAGCAGCCTGCTGGCGCTTGCAAACTGGATCGGCGCGCAAACTGGCGCCACCGTCGGCTACCTGACCGAAGCCGCCAATACCGTGGGCGCGCAACTCGTCGGCGCATTCCCGAAGAACGGCGGCCTCGATGCCGGCCGCATGCTGGCAGCCGGTTCCGGCCTCAAGGCCGTGGTGCTGCTCAACACCGAGCCGGTGTTCGACTCCGCCGCGGGTGCCGCAGCCGCCGATGTCATCGGCAATGCGCAGATGGTCGTCACGTTGAGCCCCTTCAAGGCCAACCTCGAGTTCAGCGATGTGCTGCTGCCCATCGCGCCGTTCACCGAAACGCCCGGTACCTTCGTCAATGCCGAAGGCCGTGTGCAAAGCTTCCATGCCGTCGTCAAGCCGCAAGGCGAGACGCGCCCAGCCTGGAAGGTGCTGCGCGTGCTGGCCAACCTGCTCGGCCTGCCCGGCTTTGCTTTCGAATCCACCGCTGAAGTGCTCCGCACCATCGGCGACAACGGCGCCGTGCCCGCGGATGCGCTCGGCAACGCCACCGCCGCCAAGGCAGTGGCTGCCAGCGGCGCGGTTCCCGCACCCGCGGTGGCGAGCATCTATCAGCTCGACTCCATCGTGCGCCGCGCACCGTCGCTGCAACTCACCGCCGACGCGCGCAACGCAATGGCGGCCGCACCGGCCCGTGCCGAGGAGGCATTGGCATGATCGACGCAGTGCACGCTTTCGGCCAGGGGCTGATCAACGCCGGCTGGTGGACGGGTGGCCTGGCCCGTGATCTGGACGCTGATCAAGATCATCGTGGTCGTGCTTCCGCTGATGGGCGCCGTGGCCTACCTCACGCTGTGGGAACGCAAGGCCATCGGCTTCACGCAGATCCGCGTGGGCCCGAACCGCATCGGACCGCTGGGCCTGCTGCAGCCCATTGCCGACGCGCTCAAGCTGATGACCAAGGAAATCATTCTTCCGACGGTCGCCAACAAGGGCCTGTTCCTGCTGGGCCCGATCATGACCATCATGCCGGCACTCGTCGCATGGGCCGTGATTCCGTTCGGCCCCGAAATGGCGCTGGCCAACATCAATGCCGGCCTGCTGTTCGTGATGGCCATCACCTCGCTCGAGGTCTACGGCGTGATCATCGCGGGCTGGGCTTCCAACTCGAAGTACGCCTTCCTGGGCGCGCTGCGCGCCTCGGCGCAAATGGTGAGCTACGAAATCGCGATGGGCTTCTGCTTTGTCGTGGTGCTGATGGTTTCTGGCAGCCTGAACATGAGCGAGATCGTGAACGTGCAGGGCAAGGGCACCTTCGCCGAAATGGGCGTCGGCTTCCTGTCGTGGAACTGGCTGCCGCTGTTGCCGATCTTCGTCGTCTACTTCATCTCGGGCCTGGCTGAAACCAACCGCCACCCCTTCGACGTGGTCGAAGGCGAGTCCGAAATCGTGGCGGGCCACATGATCGAGTACTCGGGCATGAGCTTCGCGATGTTCTTCCTGGCCGAGTACGCCAACATGTGGCTGGTCTCGATCCTGTGCGTGGTGCTGTTCCTCGGTGGATGGCTGCCGCCGTTCGAGTTCCTGAGCTTCATTCCCGGCTGGATCTGGCTCGGCGCCAAGACCTTCTGCGTGGTCACCATGTTCCTGTGGGTTCGCTCGACGTTCCCGCGCTTCCGCTATGACCAGATCATGCGTCTGGGCTGGAAGATCTTCATTCCGGTCACGCTCGTGTGGCTGGTCGTGGTCGGCGCCTGGATGCAGACCCCGTTCAATATCTGGAAATAACTGGAAGCGCCAACATCATGTCTGCTGCGCATACCGCCGTCCGCTCCGTTCTCGCTCAAGGACTTCCTGGGCAGCTTCATGCTGTTCGAACTGTTCAAGGGCCTGGCCATCACCGGCAAGTACGCTTTCGCCCGCAAGATCACGGTGCAGTTCCCGGAAGAGAAGACGCCGCTGTCGCCGCGTTTTCGCGGCCTGCATGCGCTGCGCCGCTATGAAAACGGCGAAGAGCGCTGCATTGCCTGCAAGCTCTGCGAGGCCGTGTGCCCCGCACTCGCCATCACCATCGAATCCGATGTGCGCGACGACGGCTCGCGCCGCACCACGCGCTACGACATCGACCTGACCAAGTGCATCTTCTGCGGCTTCTGCGAAGAAAGCTGCCCGGTCGATTCGATCGTCGAGACCCACATCTTCGAATACCACGGCGAAAAGCGCGGCGACCTGTACTTCACCAAGGACATGCTCCTGGCCGTGGGCGACCGCTACGAAAAAGAAATTGCAGCGAACAAGGCGGCCGACGCCAAGTACCGCTGATCCCGGCCAGCCCGAACCCCGTACCAATTCGAATTCCAATGGACGTCAAGACCGGTCTGTTCTATCTGTTTGCCGCGGTGCTGCTGTTCGCGGCCTTCCGCGTCATCACCGCCCGCAATCCCGTGTACGCGGCGCTGTACCTGGTGCTCGCCTTCTTCCAGGCGTCCGCTATCTGGCTGCTGCTGCGCGCCGAGTTCCTGGCGATTTCGCTTGTGCTCGTCTACGTGGGCGCGGTGATGGTGCTGTTCCTGTTTGTCGTGATGATGCTGGACATCAACGTGGACGGTCTGCGGCAGGGGTTCTGGAGGCACTTTCCGCTGGCCGCCGGCGTGGGGGCGCTCATTGCGCTTGAAATGGCTGCGGTGCTGATGGGCGGCTTCCGCCTGGCCGAGCCGCCGCGCGCCGGGGCTGCCGTTGCGGCCAACAGCTCGAACACGCTCGAGCTCGGCAAGCTCCTGTACTCCGAGTACCTGTACCCGCTCGAAATTGCGGCTGTCATTTTGCTCGTGGCCATCGTGGCCGCCATCGCACTCACGCTGCGTACCCGCAAGGACAGCAAGTACGTCAACCCGTCCGACCAGGTGCGCGTGAAGGCGCGCGACCGCGTGCGCATCGTGCAGATGCCGGTCACGCGCGCCGCCGAGCCGGTGGTCGAAGCACCCGCCGATGCAGGCGCAGCAGCGGCGGCAAAGGAAAACAAGGCATGACGCTCACGCTCGGACACTTTCTTTCGCTTGGCGCAATGCTCTTTGCGCTTTCGGTGATCGGCATTTTCCTGAACCGCAAGAACCTCATCGTGCTGCTGATGGCGATCGAGCTGATGCTGCTTGCGGTGAACATGAACTTCGTGGCGTTCTCGTACTACCTGGGCGACATGCACGGCCAGATCTTCGTGTTCTTCATCCTGACGGTGGCTGCGGCCGAGTCGGCAATCGGTCTCGCGCTGCTGGTCTTGTTGTTCCGCAACAAATCCAACATCAACGTAGACGAACTCAACTCGCTCAAGGGTTGAAAGCAGTATGAGCGCAACCCTTTCCGCATCCACCCTGCTGGCCGTGCCGCTGGCACCCCTGGTCGGCGCCGCCGTTGCCGGCCTGTTCGGCACGAAGTTCGGCGGCAACCACATCGGCCGCAAAGTCACGCATTCGCTGACCATCCTCGGCGTGCTGGTCGCCTTCATCATCTCGGCCATGACGCTGAAGTCGGTCGTCGTCGACGGCGCCCGCTTCAACGCGACCATCTACGAATGGATGGTGGTCGGCGGGCTGAAGATGGAAGTCGGCTTCCTGGTCGACGGCCTCACGGCCATGATGATGTGCGTGGTGACCTTCGTCTCGCTGATGGTGCACATCTACACCATCGGCTACATGGAAGAAGACGAAGGCTACAACCGCTTCTTCGCCTACATCTCGCTCTTCACCTTCTCGATGCTGATGCTCGTCATGAGCAACAACATGCTCCAGCTGTTCTTCGGCTGGGAAGCGGTGGGCCTGGTGTCGTACCTGCTGATCGGCTTCTGGTTCAACAAGCCCACGGCCATCTTCGCGAACATGAAGGCCTTCCTGGTCAACCGCGTGGGCGACTTCGGCTTCATCCTCGGCATCGGCCTGATTGCAGCCTATGCCGGCACGCTGAACTACGGCGAAGCCTTTGCCAAGGCCAACACGCTGGCCGGCATCACCTTCCCGGGCACCGAATGGATGCTGGTGACCGTGATCTGCATCTGCCTGTTCATCGGCGCCATGGGCAAGAGCGCGCAGTTCCCGCTGCACGTGTGGCTGCCCGACTCGATGGAAGGCCCGACGCCCATCTCGGCGCTGATCCACGCGGCAACCATGGTGACCGCCGGCATCTTCATGGTGGCTCGCATGTCGCCGCTGTTCGAACTCAGCGACACGGCGCTCTCGTTCATCCTGGTGATCGGTGCCATCACGGCGCTGTTCATGGGTTTCCTGGGCATCATCCAGAACGACATCAAGCGCGTGGTCGCGTACTCGACGCTCTCGCAGCTCGGCTACATGACGGTGGCGCTCGGCGCGTCGGCCTATTCGGTCGCGGTGTTCCACCTGATGACGCACGCCTTCTTCAAGGCGCTGCTGTTCCTGGGCGCGGGCTCGGTGATCATCGGCATGCACCACAACCAGGACATCCGCTGGATGGGCGGCGTGCGCAAGTACATGCCCATCACCTGGATCACCTCGCTGCTGGGGTCGCTTGCACTGATCGGCACGCCGTTCTTCTCGGGCTTCTACTCGAAGGACAGCATCATCGAGGCGGTGCACGAAAGCCACCTGTGGGGGGCGCAGTTTGCCTACTACGCCGTGCTGGCCGGCGTGTTCGTCACGGCGTTCTACTCGTTCCGCATGTACTTCCTGGTGTTCCACGGCAAGGAGCGCTACGACCAGAACCCTGACGCACACCATGACGACCATGCCGCGCATGGCGACGATCACGGCCATGGCCACCACGACCACAAGCCGCACGAGTCTCCGATGGTGGTGTGGCTGCCACTGGTGCTGCTGGCCATTCCGTCCGTGGTGATCGGCTTCATGACGATCCAGCCGATGCTTTTCGGCGAGTTCTTCAAGGACGCAATCTTCGTGGACGCCGCCAAGCACCATGCCATGAAGGAACTCGGCGAAGCGTTCCACGGCCCGGTGGCCATGGCTATCCACGGCTTGCAGACGGCGCCGTTCTGGCTGGCTCTGGCAGGCGTGGTTGTTTCGTACCTCATGTACATGCAGTTCCCGGCGGTGCCGACTGCGATCAAGCGCGCCTTCGGCCCGGTCTATCGCCTGCTCGACAACAAGTACTACCTCGACTGGATCAACGAGAACATCATCGCCCGCGGTGCGCGTGCCCTTGGCACCGGCCTGTGGAAGGGTGGCGACCAGGCGCTGATCGACGGTGCCGTGGTCAATGGTTCGTGGAAGGTCGTCGGCCGCATCTCCGGTGTGGTGCGGTGGCTGCAGTCGGGCTACATCTATCACTACGCCTTTGCGATGCTGCTCGGCATCTTCATCCTGATGACGTACTTCGTCTGGTTCAAACGCTGAGCCCGAACGCTGGAGAAAAAGAAAAATGGGTTTGTTGAGCCTTGCCATCTGGGTGCCGATCGCATTCGGTACCGCGCTGCTGGCGTTTGGGCGTGACGAGAACGCCAGGGGCGTGCGCTGGGTCGCACTGGTCGGCGCGATCGTCAGCTTCCTGGTCACGGTGCCGCTTTACACGGGCTTCCAGAACGGCACTGCCGCAATGCAGTTCGTCGAGAAGACGAGCTGGATTGCGCGCTTCAACGTCAACTATCACCTCGGTGTCGACGGCTTGTCGCTCTGGCTGGTGCTGCTGACCTCGTTCATTACCGTGGTGGTCGTGATCTCGGCCTGGGAAGTGATTACCGAGCGCGTCAACCAGTACATGGGCGCGTTCCTGATTCTTTCGGGCTTCATGATCGGCGTGTTCGCCGCGCTCGACGGCGTGCTTTTCTACGTGTTCTTCGAAGCCACGCTGATCCCGATGTACCTGATCATCGGCATCTGGGGCGGTCCGAACAAGATCTACGCGGCGTTCAAGTTCTTCATCTACACCTTGCTCGGCTCGCTGCTGATGCTGGTGGCGCTGATCTACCTGTACAACAAGTCGGGCGGCAGCTTCGACATCCTGACCTGGCACAAGCTGCCGCTGGACTCGAAGGCGCAGACCTTCCTGTTCTTCGCGTTCTTCGCCGCCTTTGCCGTCAAGGTGCCGATGTGGCCGGTTCACACCTGGCTGCCCGACGTGCACGTCGAGGCGCCGACCGGCGGCTCGGCCGTGCTGGCGGCCATCATGCTGAAGCTCGGCGCCTACGGCTTCCTGCGCTTCTCGATGCCGATTGCTCCCGACGCCTCGCACGAATGGGCCTGGCTCATGATCGCGCTGTCGCTCATCGCGGTGATCTACGTCGGCCTGGTGGCGCTGGTGCAGGAAGACATGAAGAAGCTCGTGGCTTATTCGTCGGTCGCGCACATGGGCTTCGTGACGCTCGGCTTCTTCATCTTCAACGAGCTGGGCGTGTCCGGCGGCATCGTGCAGATGATTGCGCACGGTTTCGTCTCGGGCGCCATGTTCCTGGGCATCGGCGTGCTCTACGACCGCGTGCATTCGCGCCAGATTGCCGACTACGGCGGCGTGGTGAACACCATGCCCAAGTTTGCCGCGTTCGCGCTGCTGTTCGCCATGGCCAACTGCGGCCTGCCGGGCACCGCCGGTTTCGTGGGCGAATGGATGGTCATCCTGGGCGCGGTCAAGTACAACTTCTGGATCGGCCTCGGGTCTGCCACGGCACTGATCTTCGGCGCGGCCTACACCCTCTGGATGTACAAGCGCGTGTACCTTGGCCCGGTCGGCAACGACCATGTCAAGGAGCTTACCGACATCAATGCCCGCGAGTTCCTGATGCTCTCGCTGCTGGCCATTGCCGTGCTGTGGATGGGCATCTATCCGAAGCCGTTCACCGATGTGATGGATGTTTCCGTGACGGAGCTCCTGCGCCATGTGGCAACGTCCAAACTGCCCTGATTCCACGCTGAAGAAGAGAACGAGATGATTGACAAACTCAGCTGGGTCGCGATCTACCCCGAAATCGTGCTGCTGGTCATGGCCTGCATCATTGCGCTGGTCGACCTGTCGACCACCAGCCCCCGCCGCACGCGCACCTATATCCTGACGCTGCTCACGCTGGCCGTGGTGGCCGTGCTGACCGGCATGGCCGCCAACGACGGCAAGACGATCTACGGCTTTGGCGGCATGGTCGTGAGCGACCCCATGGGCAACTGGCTCAAGTGCTTTGCCACGGTTGCGCTGATGGTCACGCTGGTCTACGGCCGCCCCTACGCGGCAGACCGCGACATGCTGCGCGGCGGCGAACTGTTCACCATCAGCATGTTCGCGCTGCTGGGCATGTTCGTGATGATTTCGGGCAGCAACTTCCTCCTGATCTACCTGGGTCTCGAGCTGCTCACCCTGTCCAGCTACGCCCTGGTGGCGCTGCGCCGCGACAACGCGGTCGCCAGCGAGGCGGCCATGAAGTACTTCGTGCTCGGCGCCATGGCCAGCGGCTTTTTGCTCTACGGCCTTTCGATGCTCTACGGCGCCACCGGCTCGCTCGACGTGAACGAGGTGTTCAAGATCATCGCCAGCGGCAAGGTGAACCATCAGGTGCTGGTGTTCGGCCTGGTGTTCATCGTGGCGGGCCTGGCCTTCAAGGTGGGCGCGGCGCCTTTCCACATGTGGGTGCCCGACGTGTACCAGGGCGCTCCGACGGCGGTCACGCTGCTGATTGGCGCGGCGCCCGAACTGGCTGCCTTCGCCATCATCATCCGCCTGCTGGTGGAAGGGCTGCTGCCGCTGGCCATCGACTGGCAGCAGATGCTGGCCCTGCTGGCCATTGCCTCGCTGCTGGTGGGCAACCTGGCCGCCATTGCGCAGACCAACCTCAAGCGCATGCTGGCCTACTCGACCATTGCGCAAATGGGCTTCATGCTGCTGGGCCTGGTGGCGGGCGTGGTCAACGGCAACACCTACAACGCGCAGTTCGCATACAGCGCGTCGATGTTCTACATCGTGACCTACGTGCTGACCACGCTGGCGAGCTTCGGCATCATTCTGCTGCTGGCACGCGAAGGCTTCGAAAGCGAAGAGATCACCGATCTGGCCGGCCTGAACCAGCGCAGCCCGCTGTATGCCGGCGTGATGGCCATTGCGATGTTCTCGCTCGCGGGCCTGCCGCCGCTGGTCGGGTTCTACGCCAAGCTCGCGGTGCTCCAGGCGCTGATCGCGTCGGGCCAGGCGATCTACATCGGTCTTGCGGTGTTCGCGGTGATCATGTCGCTGATTGGCGCCTTCTACTACCTGCGCGTGGTCAAGGTCATGTACTTCGATGCGCCGGTAACCGCCAGCACCGTGTCTGCGCCGCGCGACGTGCGTGCCGTGCTCTCCGTCAATGGCTTGCTCATTCTCGTGCTGGGCATCGTTCCCGGCGGCCTCATGACGCTGTGCGCCAAGGCGATCGTGGCCACGCTGGCCAACTGATCGCGGTTGCCTCACGGTGTCGCAAACCGCGTCGGTCTGGGTCGTTCTGCTGGTGGCGCTGGTGGCGGCCAACCTGCCGTTCCTCAATGAGCGGTTGTTCGGCTTCGTGCCGCTGGCCACGCAGCCCAAGCCGCTCGCGGTGCGGCTCGCCGAACTGGTGGTACTGTACTTCGTGGCCGGCGGCGTCGGCCTGCTGTTCGAGAGCCGGGCAGGGCAGATCGCCCCGCAGGGCTGGGAGTTCTACGCCGTGACCGGTGCTCTCTTCATCGTGCTGGCCTTTCCCGGTTTCACCTGGCGCTACCTGATGAAACATAGGCACTGACATGACCGATCCCGCCATCGATTCGCACCTGAAGGAAGAACGCACGGCCAGCGAGGTTCTGCTCAAGGGCAATTTCCTCCAGGTCTGCCGCGACACCGTGCGGCTGCCCGACGGCCACACCGCCACGCGCGAATACGTGATTCATCCGGGCGCGGTGGTGGTGGTTCCTCTTCTGGACGACGGCCGTGTGGTGCTGGAGCGGCAATACCGCTATCCGGTCGGGCACGTGATGGTCGAGTTTCCGGCCGGCAAGCTCGACGCGGGCGAAGATCCGCTCGTTTGCGGCCAGCGCGAACTGCTCGAGGAAACCGGCTACACCGCTCGTGAATGGGCCTATGCCGGCGCCATGCACCTGGCGGTGGCGTATTCCACCGAAATCATCCACATCTACTTTGCGCGCGGCCTTTCGCTCGGCACGCGCCAGCTCGACCACGGCGAATTCCTCGACGTGTTCACGGCCACGCCGCAAGAAGTGGCCGACTGGTGCCGCGAAGGCAAGATCACCGACGCCAAGTCGCTCACTTGCACGCTCTGGCTGCAGAACGTCCTTTCGGGCGCATGGGCACTCGATTGGCAGGGTACCGCTTCGCAAGGCGGCGCGGGATAATCCGCGCATGAAGGTTCTCGATCTCCGCTGCTCGCACGGCCACGGCTTCGAAGGCTGGTTTGCGTCCAACGAAGCTTTTGAAGGCCAACTTGCCGATGGCCTGGTCGAATGTCCGGTCTGCGCCGACACGCGCATCGTCAAGCTGTTGAGCGCACCGCGCCTCAACCTGGGCAATGCCAAGGCGCCCGCAGAGACCGCCGCATCGCCGGCACCAGCAGCACTGTCAGCCCAGGTGCCCGCCGAATCGTCTCCCGAAGCGCGCTGGATGCGAGCCGTCCGCGAGGTTCTCGCAAAGACCGAGGACGTCGGCGACCGCTTCGCCGACGAGGCGCGCAAGATGCACTACGGCGAAACCGAAGAGCGGGGTATCCGCGGCCAGGCAACGCGCGAGCAGACCGAAGCGCTGCTCGACGAGGGCATTCCCGTCATGCCACTGCCGATTCCCGCGGCGCTCAAGGAAACGCTGCAATAGGCCGCGTCTCTGCCGCGTCTCTGCTGCGGACTTGCCGCAGCAACACCAGGTCAAGCAGTGAACTGAAGCGCAGCCAGGCGGGCATACACCCCGCCTTGCGCCACCAGCGTGGCATGCGTCCCTTGTTCCACGATGCCGCCATGATCGAGAACGATGATGCGATCGGCCTTTTGCACCGTGGCGAGCCTGTGCGCAATGACCAGCGTGGTGCGGCCTTCCATGGCCGATTCGAGTGCGGCCTGCACCATGCGCTCGCTCTCCGCGTCGAGCGCACTCGTGGCTTCGTCTAGCAACAGGAGCGGCGGGTTCTTGAGAATGGCGCGCGCAATCGCAATGCGCTGTCGCTGTCCGCCCGACAGGCGAACCCCGCGTTCGCCCAGGAAAGTGTCGTACCCCTCGGGCAGCGCTTGCAAAAAGTCGTGTGCAAAGGCCGCACGCGCGGCCGCATGCACCTCGTCAGCCGTCGCTTCCGGGCGGCCATAGCGAATGTTCTCGAACGCACTGGCCGAGAAGATCACCGCGTCTTGCGGCACCAGGCCAATGCGTGTGCGCAGGTCCGGCAAGGCCAATGAAGCGAGCGGCGCGCCGTCGAGCAGCAGCCGGCCCGACTGCGGATCGTAGTAGCGCAGCAGCAGCTGGAACACCGTGCTCTTGCCTGCGCCGCTCGAACCCACCAGGGCCACCGTTTCGCCCGGAGCAATGTCCAGGCTGAAATCTTTCAGGGCCGGCGTGCCGGGCCTCGACGGGTAGTGGAAAGTGACCGCCTCGAACTTGACGGCGCTGCCCGCCACCGGAACCGGCGCGGCCGCGGGATTCGCCGGCGAGACGATGGCCGCCGGCGCGTGCAGCAGTTCCATCAGGCGCTCGGTGGCGCCCGCCGCCCGCAGCAGGTCGCCGTAGACCTCGCCGAGCACGGCGGTCGCGCTTGCAAGAATGGCGACGTAGACGACCGTCTGGCCGAGGTGGCCGGCCGTGATGTCGCCGCGCAGCACGGCTTGCGTACCCTGGTACAGGCCCCAGAGCAGCGCCGCCGACGTGGCGATGATGATGAAGGCCACCAGCACCGAGCGTGCCTTGGTGCGCCGCACGGCGGTTCTGAAGGCGTTCTCGGTCGACGCATTGAAGCGGCCGGCCTCGCGCGCTTCGGCGGTGTAGCTTTGCACCACCGGAATCGCATTGAGCACCTCCGCCGCAATGGCGCTCGAATCGGCCACGCGGTCCTGGCTGGCGCGCGAGAGCTTGCGCACCCGCCGGCCGAACCACATGCTCGGCAGCACCACCAAAACCAAAATGCCCAGCACCTGCACCATCACATAAGGGTTGGTCCAGATCAGCACCGCCAGTGCGCCCACGCCCATCACGGCGTTGCGCAGTCCCATGCTCAGCGACGAGCCCACCACCGTCTGTACCAGTGTGGTGTCGGCCGTCAGGCGCGACAGCACTTCGCCGGTCTGCGTGGTCTCGAAGAATGCCGGGCTCTGGCGCAGCACGTGGCCGTACACCGCGTTGCGCAAATCCGCCGTCACGCGCTCGCCGAGCCAGCTCACCGTATAGAAGCGCGCCGCCGAGAAAAGGCCCAATGCCACCGCCACGGCGAAGAGGGCGCCGAAATGTTCGCGCAGCGCCATGGTCTGCGCACCCTTGTCGGAGCTGACCAGTCCGCCGTCGATCAGGCTTCTTAGCGCCAGCGGAAACACCAGGGTGGTGACGGCAGCCATCACCAGAAAAATGCCCGCCAGGACGATCTGCACGCGGTAGGGCCGAAGAAAAGGGCTCAGGCCCGACAGCGATCGGGGCGAGCCCTTGGCCGGTGAGGACAGGGGGAAGAAGCCATGGCGCGGATTCTACCGACCCTTGCCCTCACAAAGGCAGCCTTGACAATAATTGACGAGGCAACTAATATTCAGGGCATGAGCGATACAGACACCCCGCAAGTCCCGCCGGCTTCTGGCGGCGCCGAGCGCCGGCCGGCCGACTTCTATCGCGCCGAGACCTACCAGGCCGAAGAGAGCATCGGCTACCTCATGCGCCGCATCCTGAGTGCGGTGGCGCAGGCGGTCGAAACCCGCATGTGCGAGCCCGGCAGCCCGACCTTTCCGCAATGGCTGCCGCTGTACAAGCTGCACATCGGTGCCGCGACCACGGTGGCCGAACTTGCCCGCGCCTGCGAGCTCGACACCGGTGCGATGACGCGCCTGCTCGACCGGCTCGAGGCCAAGGGCCTGTGCCGCCGTGTGCGATCGCTCGAAGACCGTCGCGTGGTCAACATCGAACTCACCGAAGAGGGCCGTGCCGCCGCCAAGGAAGTGCCGTACGTGCTCAGCCGCGTGCAGAACGAACACCTGGCGGGTTTCACCAAAGAGGAATGGGAGCAGCTCAAGGGCTATCTGCGCCGCATCCTCGACAACGCGCAGGCCCTTGCAGCCCGTGGAGAAAAAAATGACTGATTCTTTTGCTGCCCGCACCGTGCGGCGCACCCCCGTCATGGCCGCCGCACTGCTGGTGATCGCACTGGCCGGCTGTGCCGACATGGCCGGCATCGGTTCGCATGCCAAGCTGCGCGACACGTCGTCGCTCGGCATTGCCCCGGACACCAGCGCCGCGGTTGTGCCCAGTGTCGACAGCCAATGGTGGCGGGCATTCGGCGACGCGCAACTCAACACGCTGGTCGACCAGGCGGTGGCCGGCAATCCCAACCTCCAGGTGGCACGTGCACGCCTTGCGCGCGCGCAGGCCTCCGCGGACATCGCCGAGTCGGCCCTGAAGCCCAAGGTGAACGGTGAGCTCGACCTGAACCGCCAGAAGTTCAACAGCAACTACATCTATCCCGCACCGCTCGGCGGCTCGACCCAGAACATCGGTCTGCTGCAGCTCGGCGCGAGCTGGGAGCTCGACTTCTTCGGCAAGAACCGCACTGCGCTCGATGCCGCCATCGGCGCCGCCAATGCAGCCGCGGCCGATGCCGACGCAGCCCGCGTGCTGCTGGCCAGCAACGTGGCGCGCAGCTACTTTCAATGGGCCCGGTTGAACGAGCAGCTCGGCGTGGCCCAGCGCACGCTGGCCCAGCGCGATGAAACGCTCAAGCTCGTGCGCGACCGCGTGTCCGCCGGCCTCGACACCCGGCTCGAACTGCGCCAGAGCGAAGGCGGCCTGCCCGAGGCACGCCAGCAGATCGAAGCGCTCAAGGAGCAGATTGCGCTGCAGCAGCACGCGCTCGACGCACTCGTGGGCCAGCCCAACGTGTCCGCGTCGCTCAAGCCGCCGATGCTCGAAGCCGTCAAGCCCATTGCGCTGCAAGCCAATATTCCGGCCGACCTGCTCGGCCGCCGCGCCGACATTGCGGCCGCGCGCTGGCGCGTCGAGGCTGCCACGAGCGACGTGGCCAATGCAAAGACGCAGTTCTATCCCAACGTGAACCTCACGGCCTTCGTGGGCTTCCAGAGCCTGGGTTTCGGCAAGCTGCTCAAGTCGGGCAGCGAGCAGTGGGGCGTGGGCCCCGCCATCCACTTGCCGATCTTCGAAGGCGGCCAATTGCGTGCCAACCTGCGCGGCAAGGCGGCCGATCTCGACGCGGCCATCGAGAGCTACAACGCCGCCGTGATCGATGCGGTGCGCGACGCGGCCGACCAGGTATCGAGCGCACAGTCGATCGCGCGCCAGCAGGCCGAACAACGCGATGCGCAGACCGCGGCCGAAGGTGCCTACGACATTGCCGTGCAGCGCTATCGCGCGGGCCTTGGCAACTACCTCAACGTGCTGACCGCGGAAACCGCCGTGCTCGCACAACGCCGCCTGGCCGTCGACCTCGCCGCCCGCGCCCTCGACACGCAGGTGGGCCTGGCGCGCGCCCTCGGCGGCGGCTGGCAAGCACCAGCCACGACCACGGCCAATGCGCCGGCTTCATCCGCCGCGCTGAACTGAACCGACTTTTCTCGTCTTCGGAAAGAACTTCATCATGAGCGATAACAACACTCCGACGCCCGCTGCCACTGCAGCATCCGCAACGCCTGAAGCCCCCGCCGGCAACGGCAAGCGCCGCCGCGCACTCACCGCGCTTGCCGCGGTGGTCATCGTCGCCGGCGGCGGCTGGGGCCTCTACGAATGGCTGGTTGCCAGCCACTACGAGAACACCGACAACGCCTACGTGCAGGGCAACGTGATCCAGATCACGCCGCAGATCGGCGGCACCGTCATGGCCATCAACGCCGACGACACCGACTTCGTGAAGGCCGGCCAGCCGCTGGTGCAGCTGGACCCCGCCGATGCGAAGGTGGCGCTCGAACAGGCCGAGGCCGCGCTCGCGCAAGCGGTGCGCCAGGTGCGCACGCTGTACGCCAACAACGGCTCGCTCGCGGCGCAGGTCAGCTTGCGCCAGGCCGACATCGTCAAGGCGCAGAGCGACGTCGCCAAGGCGCAGGACGACCTGCAGCGCCGCCGCGCGCTGTCCGGCAACGGCGCGGTCTCGAAGGAAGAACTCAACCACGCCGAAACTGCGCTCGACAACGCCAAGAGCCAACTCGCGGCGGCGCAGGCCGGCGTGGTGGCCGCGCGCGAGCAGCTTGCAAGCAACCAGTCGCTGACCGAAGGCACCAGCGTGGCCCAGCACCCGAGCGTGCTGGCCGCCGCCGCCAAGGTGCGCGAGGCCTACCTCGCCACGCAGCGCGTGGCCATGCCCGCGCCGGTGGACGGCTACGTCGCCAAGCGCACGGTTCAGCTCGGCCAGCGCGTGGCGGCCGGCACGCCGATGATGTCGATCGTGCCGCTGAACCAGCTGTGGGTCGATGCCAACTTCAAGGAAGTGCAGCTGCGCAACATCCGCATCGACCAGCCCGTGAAGCTCACCGCCGACGTGTACGGCAAGAAGGTCGAGTACACCGGCAAGGTCGCGGGCCTGGGCGTGGGCACTGGCAGTGCGTTCGCGCTGCTGCCGGCGCAAAACGCCACCGGCAACTGGATCAAGGTGGTTCAGCGCGTGCCCGTGCGCATTGCGCTCGACCCCGAGCAGCTCAAGGCCAACCCGCTGCGCATCGGCCTTTCGATGGACGCGGAGATCGACATCACGCAAAAGGGCGGCAAGATGCTGGCCGACGCACCGCGCGCCACGGCCATTTCGCAGACCCAGGTCTACAGCAAGCTCGACGACGGTGCCAATGCAGAGGTCGATCGCATCGTGGCCGCCAACCTCGGCCGCAGCGCTCCCGCCGCGGCCGCGCAGCCCGCGGGCCGTTCCGCAGCAACGTCCGCAACCGCAGGCAACGCGGGTCACACGGCATCGCAGTCGCACCCCGGCTGATCGGCGCCGGTCTTCAAGGCAAAGCCAATGGCCACTGCTGCCGCTCCCGCTTACGTAGCGCCGCCGCCGCTCGAGGGCTCCGCCCGCGTGTGGGGCACCATCGCGCTCTCTGCGGCAACGTTCATGAACGTGCTCGATTCGTCGATCGCGAACGTGTCGCTGCCGGCCATCTCGGGCGACCTGGGGGTGAGCACCACCCAGGGCACCTGGGTCATCACAAGCTTCGCTGTGGCCAACGCCATTGCGGTGCCGCTCACGGGTTTCATGACCCAGCGCTTCGGCCAGGTGCGCCTGTTCATGGCGAGCGTGATCCTCTTCATGATCAGCTCGCTGCTCTGCGGGTTGGCGCCCAACATGACCATGCTGATCGCGTTCCGCGCGCTGCAGGGTTTCGTCGCGGGCCCGATGATCCCGCTGTCGCAGACGCTGCTGCTGTCGAGCTATCCGCGCGCCAAGGCCGGCCTGGCCATGGCCATGTGGTCGATGACCACGCTGGTGGCGCCTGTGATGGGGCCGCTCCTTGGCGGCTGGATCACCGACAACATCTCGTGGCCGTGGATCTTCTACATCAACATTCCCGTTGGCATTGTTGCGGCGGCCATCACCTGGGCGCTTTACCGCGACCGTGAAAGCACCACGCGCAAGGTGCCCATCGACGCCATCGGCCTCGCGCTGCTGGTGCTGTGGGTCGGCGCGATGCAGCTCATGCTCGACAAGGGCAAGGAGCTCGACTGGTTCCATTCGCCCGAGATCATCACGATGGCGGTCGTGGCCGTGGTCGGCTTCGCGTTCTTCCTGATCTGGGAGCTCACCGACAAGCACCCGGTGGTCGACCTGTCGCTGTTCAAGCGGCGCAACTTCTGGTCGGGCGCGGTGGCAACCGCCGTGGCCTACGGCTTGTTCTTCGGCAACGTGGTGCTGCTGCCGTTGTGGCTGCAGCAGTGGATGGGCTACACCGCCACGCAGGCCGGCATGATCATGGCGCCCGTGGGGCTATTGGCCATCTTCTTCTCGCCGGTGGTGGGGCTCACGGTGTCCAAGATCGATCCGCGCCGCTACGCGACCTTCTCGTTCCTGGTGTTTGCGCTGGTGTTGTGGATGCGGTCGAACTTCAACACGCAGGCCGACTTCGTGACGATCATCATCCCGACGATCATCCAGGGCATTGCGATGGCGTTCTTCTTCATTCCGCTGGTGACCATTACGCTCTCGGGCCTCACGCCCGACCGCATTCCGGCGGCATCGGGGTTGTCGAACTTCCTGCGCATTACCGCGGGCGCCATGGGCACTTCGATCACCACCACGCTGTGGGAGAACCGCGCGGCACTGCATCACTCGCAACTGGCCGAATCGGTGAACCTGGGCAACGGCGCGGCGACGAGCGCGATGAACGGCCTGGCAAGCAGCGGCTTGAGCGGCGAGCAGGTGCTGGGCCAGATCAACCGGCTGGTCGACCAGCAGTCGTTCATGCTGGCTGCGAACGACATCTTCTATGCGTCGGCCATTTTGTTCCTGCTGCTGATCCCGCTGGTGTGGCTGGCACGGCCACAAAAGGGCGGTGCGGGCGGCGATGCCGCGGCAGGCGCGCACTAGGCCTTCAGGCAAAGTCGCGAAGGGGCGCGCTGGTCACGCACCCAGCGCGCGCAGCACGTCGTAGCACGCACCCATGGTGTGATAGTCGGTCTTGCCGGCGGGGCTCTTCTCGTCGCTGATCTTGCGGTTGTCCGGCGTGAGAATGCGGTACCACGCCCCGTACCGGTGGTCGACAAAGTGCTCCCAGCTGTAGGCCCAGATGCGGTCGTACCAGCTCCAGTAGCCCTCGTCGCCGGTGCGCACGGCCAGCAGCGCCGCGGCGGCGAAGCTTTCGGCCTGCACCCAGAAGTACTTGTCGCCGTCGCACACCTCGCCGTCGGGGCCGAACCCGTAGACGAGGCCGCCATGCTCCGCGTCCCACCCCCGTTGCATGGCGGTGTCGAAGAAATGCCTGGCACGTGGCACGATCCAGTCCGCTTCACGGCCCGCCGCAACAAGCGCGCGCTCGAGCTGCAGCAGCAGCTTGGTCCACTCGGTGAGATGGCCCGTCTGAAAACCCCAGGGCCGGAAGATGTTGGTCTTGTCGCCGCGGTTGTAGTCCCAGTCGATCGACCAGTCTTCGCGGTAGTGCTCCCACACGAGCCCGCCGGCCAGCGCGGCAAGCTTGCCCGTTACCGATTCCGCAAGCGCCAGCGCGCGATCGAGATAGCGCGCCTCCTGCGTGGCGTCGTATGCGGCAAGCATCGCCTCGCAGGCGTGCATGTTGGCGTTCTGGCCCCGATAGGGCCCCACCTGCCAATCAGGAGTGGCCTCGTCGGCATACAGCGCATGGTGCGGCTCCCAGAAACGCTGTTCCATCAGCTGCCAGGTTTGCTCGAGCCCCGCGCGTGCTTCGCCGATGCCCGCCATCAGCGCGTGCGCATGTGCAAGCAGCACAAAGGCCAGGCCGTAGCAGTGGTGCGTGCTGTCTTGCACGGTTGCGCGCGTATCGTGCCAGTCGATCTGCCATGCATAGCCGCCTCCCGGCTGTGCATGCGCATGCTGCACGAACGCAAGGCCGTGGCGTGCGGCCTCCAGATCCTGCGCCTTGCCGAAGCGCCGGTACGCCATGGCGTGGTTGAAGACGAAGCGTGTGCTGCTTACCAGGTGCCGCGTGCGCCGGTCGTATACCGCGCCGTCGTCCTTGAAGAAATGAAAGAAGCCGCCTGACGGGTCGCGGCTGACCGGCGCATAGAACGCCAGCGTGTTCAGGATGTGGTCAGCAAGAAAGTCGGGTGAGCGGAAGTTCTGCATGGGAGGAACGGGAGGTACACGAGTAAGGGTTCGAACCGATAGGTCATTGTCATTGTGACGACAGTCGCCCGATGCCGGAACCGCCGGCGCGGGCAGGTTGCACTGCAGCATAGGCATTTGCCCCAGTATGCAAGTGCGAGGCGCCCACCAACAATCAGGCCGCGCTCGGTAGTGGCGCATGAGATGGACCGCATGACCGACATATCTTTCCTGAACCCGGGCGACTTCGCGAGATGAGCGACGTCATTCTGGAAACACGCCAGCTCACCAAGGAATTCAAAGGGTTCACCGCGGTCAGCAAGGTCAACCTGTCGGTGGTGCGCGGCTCCATTCATGCGCTCATCGGTCCCAATGGGGCCGGCAAGACCACCTGCTTCAACCTGCTCACCAAGTTTCTCGAGCCGACCAGCGGCACGATTCTTTTCAACGGGCAAGACATCACGGGCGAGCAGCCCGCGCAAATTGCCCGGCGCGGCATCATCCGCTCGTTCCAGATCTCGGCGGTGTTTCCGCACCTCACGCTGCTGGAGAACGTGCGCCTCGGCCTGCAGCGCGCGCTCGGCACTTCGTACCATTTCTGGAAGAGCGAAAAGACGCTCACGCCGCTCGACGCGCGCGCCCGCGAACTGCTGGCCGAAGTCGGCCTCGCGGACCAGGCGGACGAGCTGACCGTGAACCTGCCTTACGGCCACAAGCGCGCGCTCGAAATTGCCACCACGCTGGCCATGGACCCTGAGCTGATGCTGCTCGACGAACCCACGCAGGGCATGGGCCATGAAGACGTGCACCGCGTGGCCGAACTCATCAAGCGCGTGTCGGCCGGCCGCACCATCCTCATGGTCGAGCACAACATGAGCGTGGTCTCCACCATTGCAGACACCATCACCGTGCTTCAGCGCGGCGCGGTTCTGGCCGAAGGCCCGTACGCGGAAGTCTCGAAGAATCCGCAGGTGATGGAGGCCTACATGGGCACCACCGAAGGACAGCTGCAAGGGGCTCATTGACATGACCGCCGCGCTTGAAATCAAGGACCTCCACGCCTGGTACGGCGAATCGCACGTGCTGCACGGCGTCAACATGGTGGTGCAGCCCGGCGAGGTGGTCACGCTGCTGGGGCGCAACGGTGCAGGGCGCACCAGCACGCTGCGCGCCATCATGGGCCTGACCGGCTCCCGCAAGGGCAGCATCGAGGTGAACGGCGTGCAGACCATCGGCATGGCCACGCACCGCATCGCGCACCTGGGCATCGGCTATTGCCCCGAAGAGCGCGGCATCTTCGCGAGTCTTTCGGCCGAAGAAAACCTGCTGTTGCCGCCGGCGCTCAAGGGTGCCGGGCAGGGCATGTCTGTGGCCGAGATCTACGAGATGTTTCCCAACCTGGCCGAGCGCCGCAACAGCCCGGGCACGCGGCTTTCGGGCGGCGAGCAGCAGATGCTCGCTGTGGCGCGCATCCTGCGCACCGGCGCCAAGCTGCTGCTGCTCGACGAGATTTCCGAAGGCCTGGCGCCGGTGATCGTGCAGGCCCTTGCGCGAATGATCCACACCCTGCGCGGCAAGGGCTACACCATCGTGATGGTGGAGCAGAACTTCCGTTTTGCCGCGCCGCTGGCCGACCGCTTCTACGTAATGGAGCACGGCCGCATGGTCGAGGCTTTCGGCGCCAAGGAGCTCGACGCCAAGATGCCCGTGCTCAGCGAGCTGCTGGGCGTGTAGCCGAGCACTCGCCAATCGTTTTTTCCGTTGACTCTCTCAAATCATCCAGGAGACACCATGCAAACCAAGCTCAAAATCATTGCTCTCATGCTCGGAGCCGCGGGTCTTGCGAGCCATGCCGTGCAGGCGCAAGAGAAGGTCGTCATCGGCTACATCAGCGACCTCTCGGGCCTGTATGCCGACCTGGAAGGCAAGGGCGGCGCAACCGCCATCCAGATGGCCATCGACGACATGGGTGGCAAGGTGCTCGGCCAGCCGGTGGAAGTGCTGAGCGTCGACCACCAGAACAAGCCCGATATCGCCGCCTCCAAGGCCCGCGAGTGGATCGACACCGCCGGCGCCACGATGATTTTCGCGGGCACCAATTCGGGCGTGGCGCTGGCCACCGCCAAGGTCGCGCAAGAAAAGAAGCGCGTGTTCTTCACCAACGGCGCGGCCACCTCGGCACTCACCAACGCGCAGTGCAGCCCCTACACCGTGCACTACGCCTACGACACCGTCGCGCTGGCCAAGAGCACCGGCGGCGCCGTGGTCGACACGGGCGGCAAGAGCTGGTTCTTCCTGACGGCCGACTACGCCTTCGGCCACGCGCTCGAGGCCGACACCGCCAAGGTCGTCAAGGCCAAGGGCGGCTCGGTGGTGGGCACGGTGCGTGCGCCGCTCAACGCGTCCGACTTCTCGTCGTTCCTGCTGCAGGCCCAGAACTCCAAGGCCCAGGTGCTCGGCCTGGCCAACGCCGGCGGCGACTTCATCAACTCGATGAAGGCCTCGAAGGAATTCGGCATCGACAAGTCGATGAAGGTCGCGGGCCTGCTGGTGTTCCTTACCGACGTGAAGAGCCTGGGCCTGCCGGCCACGCAGGGCCTGCTGCACACCACCAGCTGGTACTGGGACGCCGACGACGAGTCGCGCAAGTGGGCCGCCCGCTACGAAGCCAAGACCAAGAACAAGCCGACCGACATCCAGGCCGCCGACTACTCGGCCACCATGGCCTACCTCAAGGCCGTGGAAGCCGTGAAGAGCACCGATGCCGACAAGGTGATGGCGCACCTCAAGAAGACGCCGATCAACGACTTCTACGCGAAGGGCGTGATTCGCCCCGACGGCCGCATGGTGCACGACATGCTGCTGGCCGAGGTCAAGAAGCCTTCGGAATCCAAGGGCCCCTGGGACCTGCTGAAGATCGTCAAGAAGGTGCCGGGCGACCAGGTCTACACGACCAAGGAAGAAAGCACCTGCGCGCTCTGGAAGTAAATGTTGCTCGCCCCCCAGTCTTCGCGCACTGCGTGTCGCTGCGCCAACCCCCCTGACCGGGGGGCGGTCCGGCCGCTTCGGGCGGCCGTGCGCGGCGGCCCCCACGTGAAGTCATTGCTATTTTTCTGAACCTCGTCGAAACGATGAACATCTCTATGCCTGCCCTGTTGAGCCAGCTCCTTCTGGGGCTGGTCAACGGGTCGTTCTACGCGATCCTGAGCCTGGGGCTGGCGGTGATCTTCGGGCTGCTCAACGTCATCAACTTCGCGCATGGCGCGCTGTTCATGATGGGGGCGGTGCTGTCGTGGATGGCGATGAACTACTTCAACGTCAACTACTGGATCATGCTGGCGGTGGCGCCGCTCATCGTCGGCCTGTTCGGCGTGCTGATCGAGCGGCTGCTGCTGCGCTGGATCTACAAGCTCGATCACCTGTACGGCCTGTTGCTCACGCTGGGCCTCACGCTGCTGATCGAAGGCGGCTTCCGTTCGGTGTACGGCGTCTCGGGCCTGGCCTACAACACGCCGGAGGCACTGAGCGGCGGCACCAACCTGGGCTTCATGTTCCTGCCCAACTATCGCGCCTGGGTGGTGGTGGCGTCTCTGGTGGTGTGCTTTGCCACCTGGTATGCCATCGAGAAGACGCGGCTCGGCGCCTACCTTCGCGCGGGCACCGAGAACCCGCGGCTGGTCGAGGCCTTCGGCGTCAACGTGCCGCTGATGGTCACGCTGACCTACGGCTTCGGCGTGGCGCTGGCCGCATTCGCGGGCGTGCTTGCCGCGCCGGTGATCCAGATCTCGCCGCTGATGGGGCAGAACCTCATCATCATCGTGTTCGCGGTGGTCGTCATCGGCGGCATGGGCTCGATCATGGGGGCCATCCTCACGGGCCTGGGGCTCGGCGTCATAGAGGGGCTGACCAAGGTGTTCTATCCGGAGGCCTCGGCCACCGTGGTGTTCGTGATCATGGTCGTGGTGCTGCTGATCCGTCCGGCCGGCCTCTTCGGCAGCGAGAAGTAAAGTCCATGAAGAAAATATCGCTCGTCGTCTACGGGGTGCTGCTGCTGGCGCTCATTGCCGCACCTTTCATCGGCTTCTACCCCGTGTTCGTGATGAAGGTGCTGTGCTTCGCACTGTTCGCCTGCGCCTTCAACCTGCTGCTGGGCTACACCGGCATGCTGTCTTTCGGCCATGCCGCATTTCTGGGCGGCTCGGCTTACCTTACGGGCCAGGCGCTCAAGGTCTGGCATCTCACGCCCGAGCTGGGCTTGATCCTGGGGACGCTCGCCGGTGCGCTGCTGGGCCTGGTGTTCGGCTGGCTGGCCATTCGCCGCCAGGGCATCTACTTCTCGATGATCACGCTGGCGCTGGCGCAGATGATGTATTTCGTCGCGCTGCAGGCCAAGTTCACCGGCGGCGAAGACGGCCTGCAGAGCGTGCCGCGCGGCAAGCTCTTCGGCCTTGTCGATCTGCGCGACGACCTGACGATGTACTACGTCGCGCTGGTCATCGTGGTCGCGGCCTTCCTGCTCATTGCGCGCACCGTGCACTCGCCTTTCGGGCAGGTGCTCAAGGGCATCAAGGAAAACGAGCCGCGCGCCATTTCGCTCGGCTACGACGTCAACCGCTTCAAGCTGCTGGCCTTCGTGATCTCGGCCGCGCTGTCGGGCCTGGCCGGCTCGCTGAAAACGCTGGTGCTCGGCTTCGCTTCGCTCAGCGACGTGCACTGGACCGCCTCGGGCCACGTGATCCTGATGACGCTGGTAGGCGGCCTCGGCACCCTCTCGGGCCCGCTGGTGGGTTCGGCCGTGGTGGTGCTGTTGGAGAACAAGGTCGGCGACTTCGGCACCTTCATGGCGCGCCTCACGGGCGTCGACTGGTTCAACACGCTAGGCGAATCGGTGACCATGGTCACCGGACTGATCTTCGTGATCTGCGTGCTGGCGTTCCGCAAGGGCATCATGGGCGAAGTCATCGCCTTCATCGACCGCCGAAAAGGCAAGGCGCGATGAAACGAAAAAGGCGGACCCTGTCCGCCTTTCTTGCTTCTGGGACAGGAAGCCCGCTCAGGGCAGCACGGTAATGCGGTTGGTCGCTGGCGGCGACAACGGGCTGTTCGCCTTGATGTAGGCCTCCAGCGCATCCACGTCCTGGTCGCCGCCCAGCGTGTCCGTGCCCTGGTTGAAGACCGTGAAGTTGTCCCCGCCGGTCGCCAGAAAGCTGTTCATCGTCACGCGGTAGCTCGCGCCGTCCGTCATTGCGGTGCCGTTGAGTGCCATGTTGCTGATGCGCGAGCCCGCGGGTGCCGAGAGGCTGTAGCTGTAGCTCAGGCTGCGCGAAGGCAGCAGCACCCTTGGCGATGCGACCGTGTTGGTGCCGCTGTTGAACTGCTGCTCGAGCAGTGCCTTGATCTGCGCGCCCGTCATCGTCTTCACCACCAAGCTGTTGCCGAAGGGCTGCACGCTGAAGAGCTGGCCATAGGTCACGCTGCCGTCGTTGGCCGGCACGAGGTCCGCCCGCACGCCGCCCGGGTTCATGAAGGCGATTTGCGCGCCGCCCTTGTTGCTGGGGCTGGTGGCATCGAGCTGCGCATCCGCAATCAGGTTGCCGAGAACGCTTTCGCGCGACGTCGACTGCGTGCGCGTGGCCGGGCCCGAGAGGGTGCCCACCACACGCTGCACCAGCGGGGCCGCAACGGAAAGATACTGGCTGATGAGCGCGGCCACTTCCTGGTTCTTGCCGAACACGGGGTACTGGTCGGTCACCGCCACCGTGTTGGCTCCGCTGGTGTAGGCCTCGCCCTGGACGATCACGTTGTCGGCCGACTTGGCCGTGACCTTGCGCGTGCGCGTGTCGATCGTCAGGTTGATGTCGGTCAGCAAGGTGCCGTACTGGCCGGCGCTCGTCAGCAGGAAGGGCTTGGCCGGGTTGGTCTTGCTGTAGTCGCAGATGTACGAGCGGTGCGTGTGGCCCGAGATCACCACGTCGACGGCCGCATCGAGCTTGTTGAGAATTGGCAGGATGTCGCCGCTCAGCCCCGCGCAGCTCTTGTCGTTGTAGCCGACGGTGGTCGTGGCCCCTTCGTGCACCACGACGACGATGGCGTCGGCGCCCTCGGCTTTCAGCTGCGGAATCAGCGCGTTGGCGGTGTCCGCCTCGTCCTTGAAGCTCAGGCCCGCAACGCCGGCCGGCGTCACGATGCTCGGCGTGCCCTTGAGCGTCATGCCGATGAACGCCACCTTTACCGTGGCACCGTCCTTGGTGAAGGTCTTCATGCCCGTGGCGGGGAAGAGCGTGTTGCCGTCGTTCTTCACGGTGTTGGCGGCCAGGAACCCGAAGTTGGCGCCCGGAAAGGCCTTGTTGACCCGGCACGGCTCCAGCGGCGTGTTCTTGGCGCAGCCGCCGTTCTTCATGCGCAGGAGCTCGGTCTGGCCCTTGTCGAACTCATGGTTGCCGACCGCGTTGAAGTCGATCTTCATCGCGTTCACGGCTTCGATGGTCGGCTCGTCGAGGAACAGCGCCGACACCAGCGGCGAGGCGCCGATCATGTCGCCGGCAGAAACCACGGCGTTGTTCTCGTTCTTGGCCTTGAGCGACGCAATGGCCGAAGCCATGTACGCGGCGCCGCCCGCCGGCACCGGCACCGTGCCGCCGCCGTTGGCCGGGGCGGTGATGGAAAGCCGGGGTGGCTCGAGGTTGCCGTGCAGGTCGTTGAAGGCGATGAGCTTCACCTCCACGCTGCCGGGCGTCGCCGGAGCAGGCGGCGGTGCCGGAGGAGCGGGCGCCGGTGCCGGCGGCGGGAGAAACGGAATGAAGCCGTTCGAGTCGTTGCTTCCGCCGCAGGCGGACAACGTGGCCAGGACAACCCCCGCCATGGCGAGATGTTTCAGCGATGCAGGCATGAGCCTCTCCTCTTTTTGATGGAATGCAGCGCATGCTGGACAAGGCAGATGACGTCACCATGACCGCTGTCGCAACGCACCGCACATCGCATGCTCAAGAGAGCGGAATGAGGCGGATGGTTACCTCAGGGCCGAAGGCGCGTTGCAGCAGTTGCTTTGCTTGCGCGCTGCGACCGTCATTCGGCGACTGCACGGCCAGCCATGCATCGGTGGCGTGCCGCTGCAGGTGCCAGCCCTCTTGCCCAAGGCGGATGAGGCTGGCGAGCGACGCGGCATCGGCCACGGGCAGCGCCGCGGGCGCGATGTCGAGCCAGTCCACCACCTGGTTGGCTTCTCCGCCGAGCCGTGCGGTCGCGCCTTCCACCAGCACGTGCTGCGTGGCCGCGTCCCTCACCGCGCCCTGGAGGACGATGCCGTTGCCGTGCCAGCGAATTTCAAGCAGTGCGTTCGTTGCCGGCGATACGGGCCGCATGGCCGCGAACACCCACGCGGCGCCCGCAGCAGCCGCTACAACCATCAGCAGCGCGATGAGCCGGAGTCTTCTGTTCATTCAAGCCTTGGTGCACGTTCAATCGTGCAATGTCGGAGGCCGAGTTCAGGGCCGCGGCATGACGGCTTGATGACAGACGCGCGCTGCGCGGCCTCAGAGCCGCAGCGGTGCGGCGTAGCCGGTCATCTCCAGGTAGCCCCGGCCGACCCGGCGGCCTTGCGCATCGAGCAGGTCGCTCACGCCTTCCCAGTACACCCCGCCGGTGGAGCCGCGGCTGTCGAGCTCCTGGTCGTCGAGCAGCGCGCGCACTCCGAAGATTCCCGATGGTGTCTGCACGCGCCAGCGGGTCGGGTACTTTGCCTGCGTGCGCGGGCTGATCCACGCGTTCGCGCCGTCGAAGCGCACTTCGTCGTTGCTGAAAACGCGCAGCGCGCCGTCGCGTGCGCGAAACGAACCGCCGGCCCACAGCGCGCTGCCGTCGCTGCGCCGCAGGCGAAAGGCGGTGAGGGCGCTGCCGTCGTCCAGGTTCATGCCGATCCAGTCCCAGCCTACGGCCTCGGGATGCATCAGCGCCTCACTCCATTCATGGTCGAGCCAGGCCGTTCCGTCGACATCGAAGGCTTGGCCCTTGAGCGTGAGCCGGCCCTGCGCCTTGAGCTGCGGTTCGCTGTAGTAGTAGCTTGCCTGCGCGTCTTCGGGGCCTTTGCGCGAGAGTCCGGCCTTGCCTTGCAGAAGCACTGGCTGCGTGGGCGCAAAGCGCAGGTCGAGCGTGAACTCGCCCGCCGGCACGCGGGCCGAATAGCTGCCGTCCTTGCGCACGAGGGACCAATCGCGCAGGCGCACGTCGGTGTCGGCTTCGCTGGCCGACGCAACGCCGAAGCCCGCGCGCGCAATGCGCTGGTCATGCAGCAGCACACGGCCTTCAAGGTCGGTAACCGCGGCATGCGCAAACACGAGGTTCTTGGCCGCGAACGCCGAGCGCATGCCCTGCGCGGCGTCGACGCGCGAACGAAAGAACGTCACCTGAAAACCGAACTCGCGTCCCGCCGAAGTTCTTGCATGGCCCGTGATGTACCACCATTCGGTGCGCAGGTCGGGGTGGCTGCCGAAGTCGCGCGGAAACTGCAGCGTGCGCTCGGGCAGCGCCCAGCTTGCGGGCGCTGCGGCCAGCGCCGCCAGCAGCAGGCTGCGGCGCGAGAGCTTGCAGAAGGCCGGCGCAGGCATCACTGTGCAACCAGCGCGTCGATGCGCTGCTGTGCCGGGCCCACGTCGCCAAAGGCGCTCTGCACCCACGCCGCATCGTGATAGCTCGGCAGGTAGCGCTCGCCCGCATCGCACAGCAGCGAAAGAATGGAGCCTTGCTGGCCGGCCGCGCGCATCTCGCGTGCAATGGCCAGCATGCCGACAAAGTTGGTGCCGGTCGATGGCCCGACCTTGCGCCCCAGCAGTGCCGAAAGCGCATGCATGGCCGCCACCGAGTCGAGGTTGGGCACTTCAATCATGCGGTCGACCAAGGTGCGGACGAAGCTCGGCTCCACCCGTGGCCGGCCGATGCCTTCGATGCGCGATCCCGTCGCAGTCAGCGTTGCATCGCCCGTGCGGTGATAAGCCGAGAACACCGATCCCTCGGGGTCTGGCACGCACACCTGCGTGTCGTGGCAGCGGTAGCGCACATAGCGCCCAATGGTGGCGCTGGTGCCGCCCGTGCCCGCACCCACCACGATCCATGCGGGCACCGGGTGCCGCTCGCGCGCCATCTGCTGGAACATGCTCTCGGCGATGTTGTTGTTGCCGCGCCAGTCGGTCGCGCGCTCGGCGTACGTGAACTGGTCCATGTAGTGGCCGCCGGTCTGCTCGGCGAGCGCGCGCGCCTCTTCATAGACCTGCGCCGCATGATCGACGAAGTGGCAGCGTGCGCCGTAGAAGGCGATTTGCGCCACCTTCTCGGGCGAGGTGCTGCGCGGCATCACTGCAATGAAGGGCAGGCCGAGCAGGCGTGCGAAGTAGGCTTCGCTCACCGCCGTCGAGCCGCTCGAGGCCTCGACGATGGTCGTGCCTTCGCGCACCCATCCGTTGCACAGCGCATAGAGAAAGAGCGAACGTGCGAGCCTGTGCTTGAGGCTGCCCGTGGGGTGGGTCGACTCGTCCTTCAGGTACAGGTCGATGCCGGCCGCGGCAAGCGAAGGCAGCGGCAGCGGGATCAGGTGCGTGTCGGCGCTGCGCTGGTAGTCGGCTTCGATGCGGCGTATGGCAGAGCCGAGCCAGCCGCCGCATGAGATGGAAGAGGGTGTTTGCTGCATGTAGGAGGAAGTCTACAAGTCATCCGTCGCAGTACCCAGCGGATATGCAAATCGGGATACTGTGCGCTGCCAAATTCCACCCGGCAGGAGACAAGACGCATGAGAACAAGACACCTGCGCCCGGCATCGCGGCGCTCGTTAGGTCAAAGGCATTCCATCGGCGCCGCGGCGCTCGCGGCCATCGCAGCCTTCGCGCTTGCGGGCTGTGCATCGAGCCCTCCGGGCGTGCAGACGCCACCGCGCGCGCCGTCGTCCTTCGCCGTACCCGGCCTCGAGAAACCGGCCGAGGTGCTGGTCGATCGATGGGGCGTGCCGCATCTGTATGCCGGCACGCTGTACGACGCCTTCGTTGCGCAGGGTTTCATGGCCGCGCGCGACCGGCTCTGGCAGATGGACCTGTGGCGCAAGCGCGGCCTCGGCGAAATGGCCAAGGACTTCGGCCCCGCATGGGTCGAGAGCGACCGTGCCGCGCGTGCCGTGCTGTATCGCGGCGATATGTACCGCGAGTGGCTGGCCTACGGCTCCGATGCCAAGCGCGTGGCCGAGGCCTTTACCGCCGGCGTCAACGCCTACGTTGCCCAGGTGCGCGCGCAGCCTGCGCTGCTGCCGACCGAATTTGCATTGCTGGGCTACCAGCCGGCGGTGTGGTCGCCTGAAGACGTGGTGCGCATCCGGCACCACGGCCTCACGCTCAACTTCACATCCGAGATCGACCGCGCCCGCGCTTTCTGCGCTGGCAGCGAAGGCATCAAGGCCGATTGGCTGCGCCGCGAACTCGATCCACCGGTCACGCCGCAGGTGCCGCCTAGCTTCGATCCCTGCACCATTCCGGCAGCCGAGTTGCGCGCTGCCTACCTGCGTGCCACCGAGTCGCCGCGCTTCACGAAGGAGAACACTCGGCTGGCCGGTGCGGCCGCAGCTTCGGTGGCCGCAAAGACCGATGAAGAAGATGAGCAGCAGGCCATGCAAGGCGACCCCACGGCCGGCTATGGCAGCAACAACTGGGTCATCGCGCCACAGCTCACATCCACCGGAAGGCCCATCCTCGCCAACGACCCGCACCGTGCCCATGGCGCGCCGAGCCTGCGCTACATGACGCATCTGAGCGCGCCCGGCATGGACGCCATCGGTGCGGGCGAGCCCTTCCTGCCCGGTCTTTCGATCGGCCACAACGGCACCATCGCATTCGGCCTCACGCGCTTCTACATGGACCAGGAAGACCTGTACGTGTACCAGCTGAACCCGCAGAACCCGAACGAGTACCGCTACCAGGGCCGATGGGAGCCGATGACGAGCGTGACCGAGCGCATTGCGGTGCGCGGCGAGAGCGCACCGCGCGAGGTGGTCAACACCTTCACCCGCCACGGGCCGGTGCTGCTTGCCGAGCCCGGCAAGCAGCGCGCCTTCGCGCTGCGGGCCGCGTGGCTCGAGCCCGGCATGGCGCCGTACTTTGGTTCCATGGACTACATGCGCGCGCAAAGCTGGGACCAGTTCCGCGCCGCAATGAACCGCTGGGGCGCCCCGGCGAGAACCAAGTCTATGCCGACCGCAACGGCAACGTCGGCTGGATGCCGGGTGGCCTGACACCCATCCGGCCCAACTGGGACGGCCTGATGCCCGTGCCGGGCGATGGCCGCTACGAGTGGTCGGGCTTTCGCAACGGCGACGAACTGCCTTCGGAATTCAACCCCGCGCGCGGCTACGTGGTGACAGCGAACGAGAACAACATTCCGCCCGATCATCCGGCCGCAAAGAAAGGCATCGGCTACGAGTGGAGCGATGCGGCCCGTGCGCGCCGCCTCAAAGAGCTGTTCGCCGCGAAGGCGGCCGCGGGCTCGCGCTTCACCATCGAGGACTCGGAACGCATGCAGAACGACATCGTTGCGACGCCCGCGCAGCGGCTGCTGAAGCTCCTGGCCGGCTTGCGCAGCGACGATGCGCAGACCGCGGCCGGCCTGCGCCTGCTGCAGGGGTGGGACGGCACCATGCACCGCGACAGCGCAGCCGCTGCGTTGTACGAAGTTTGGAGCAGCAAGACCCTGCGTGCCGCCGTGCTCAAGGCCGGCGCCGGAGATGCCGGTGCATCGCTCGCCGCGCCCGGCGACAACACGCGCATGGTGCTGCTGCTCGAGAACCCGTCAGGCTGGGTCAGCGATGCGCAGCGCAACGCCTTGCTGCTGCAGACCTTGCCGCCGGCGATGCAGGAGCTCACCGCCAAGCTCGGGCCCGACATGGCGGCCTGGAAGTGGGGCGCGCTGCATCGTGCGGAATTCCGGCATCCGCTCGGCGGCGTGGTCGATGCGGCTACGCGCAAGAAGCTGGAGGTCGGCGACTGGCCGATGTCTGGCTCTGCCTTCACGCCGATGGCTGCGAGCTACCGTGCCAGCGACTACAAGCTGACATCGGGCGCTTCGTTCCGGATGGTGCTGGACGTGGGCAACTGGGATGCCTCGCGGGTGATCAATACGCCGGGGCAATCGGGGAATCCGGACAGTCCGAACTATCGGGACCTTGCGCCGCTGTGGCTTGAGGGCAAATACGTGCCGCTGGTCTATAGCCGTGGGGCCGTGGAAAAAGAGACGGTGGAGCGCATTCAACTGACGCCTGCGCGGTAGATAGACGCCTTACCAGTCTTCCTTCACCGCGAGCACCACGTCCTTGCCCGCTGCGGCCCGTCCCGCCAGCCAGGCGGTGACGGTGCCGGCGATCACCACCGCGCCGCACAGCACCACCAGCCTCCCCCAAGGCACCAGCAAATCCATGGTCCAGTGAAAGCTCTGCGGATTCACCACCTTCACCAGCACCACCGACACCGCCAACCCCAGCAAGAGCCCCGCCACAGCACCAATCGCCGTCCAGGCCGCACCTTCACCTGCCACCACCGCCAGCACCTGCCGCCGCGTGAACCCCAGGTGCGCGAGCAGCCCGAACTCCTTGCGCCTTGCCAGCACCTGCGCGCTGAAGCTCGCCGCAATACCGAAGAGCCCGATCGCAATCGCCACGGCCTGAAGCCAGTAGGTCACCGCAAAGCTGCGGTCGAAGATGCGCAGCGAGGTCGCGCGGATCTGCCCGACCGATGAAATCTCGATGCTCGAATCGGAGCCGTCAATTCCGCTCGGCCTGCGCGCCGCCAACTCGCGAACGGCGGCCCCAACCGCACCCTCCGATGCGCCCGGTGCAAGCCACAGCGACACGTCGCTCACCTCGCGCTCGCCCGTCAGCAGTTCGAAATCGCGCGCGTCCATGGTGATGGCGCCGAACTGACGCGCGTAGTCCCGCCACACGCCTGCCACGAAGAACGCATGCGGCGCAGAACCGCTGGTGGTGCCCAGCGCATTCGACAGCGGCGTAAACAGGGCGCCCGGCTTCGCGCCATAGAGCTCCACCATCGGTTCGCTCACGTAGATGCCGATCTGCCCCGCGGGCACCGCCAGCGCGGGTCCCACCAGCGGCAGTGCCTGCGCGGCACCGCCGTCGAGGCTGCGCGCGATCAGCGTGACGGCGGGTTGCGCGGGGTCGAGTTGCAACGATCGGGTGCGCAGCGTGCCGGTGCGTTCGACGCCAGGCAGTTGTGCCAGCGCCTGCACGAAGGCTGGAGAAAACGTCGCGGTGTCGCTGCTGCTCTGGGTGCCCGAATTGGCGGAGCGGCCACTCGACGTGGCGCGAAGATAGAGATCGGCCGGAAGCACCACGTCGAGCCAGCGCGTCACCGAATCGCGAAAGCTCGCGACCATGACTGTGAGCGCGACCGCAAGGCTCAGGCTGGCGACCACACCGCTGACCGCCACGGCTGCGGTGCCGCGCATGCGCCTTGCACGCTCGATGGCCAGCATCGGCAGCACGCGCTGCGCAAACGCGGGTGCAATGCGGTCGTACAGCAGCGCAATCAGCCAGGGCAATGCGGTGATGCCGCCCACCAGGAGGCAACCGACCGAAAGGTATGCCGCCACCGGAATGCCGCCGACCGCGGGCATGTTGGCCAAGGCTGCGCTTGCCGCAATGAGGCCGAGCGCCAGCCAATGGCTCTTGCTTTGCACCGGTGCGGCGCCCAGGCCCTTGAGCGTTTGCGCCTCGGGCAGCGCCTGTGCCGCGCGCGCGGGCCACCAACCGCCCACCAGCGCCGCAAGCACGCCGAGCCCGCCGTACAGCAAGGCCGAGCCGGTGCTCCAGTGCAGCGTGGGTGCCACGCCCTGGAAATAACCGCCGCCCAGGTCACCGCCGAGCACGCGCAGCGCAAAGGCCGCGAGCGCCGTGCCCAATGCCAAGCCGGCAGCGCTTCCTATCAGGCCAAGCACGAACGACTCGGCCAGCACCAGCCGCAGCCGCTCGCGCGGCGTCAGGCCCAGCACGCCGAGCAGGGCGAATTGCTGCGCGCGCTTGGCCACGCTGAGCGCAAGCACCGAGAACACCAGGAACGCACCGGTAAAAAGCGCCACCAGCGCCAGCACCGTCAGATTGACGCGATAGGCACGCGAGAGATTGCTCACGCGTTCGGCCGCATCGCCGGGCTCTGCAAACTGCAAGCCCGCGGGCCAGCCTGGAGCCTGCTTCAGCGATGCGATGAACGCCGCGCGGTCTGTGCCCGGAGCAAGCCTCAGGTCGACGCGGCTGAGCTGGCCCGCTTTGTCGAACAGGTCTTGCGCAGCCCCGATATCCATCACGGCTAGCGCGGTGCCGGTAGCGGCCACATGGCCCGCCACCTCGAGCCGCTGCCAGGCGCCGCCGCTGCGCAGCTGCACCGTCTCGGCACGGTCTTCGGCCTGTGCGGGCAGGCCCAGCACGTTGCGCGCCGCGGCGTTCAGAAACACATGGCCCGGAACCAGCATCGCAAAGCGGTCGGCGCTCTTGCGGGGCTGCGGCATCAGCGCCGGTGCAATGGCCGGCAACGCCAGCGCGTCGACGCCGATCACGCGCATCGGCACCTGCCGCTCACCAGCCAGCGCGAAGCCCTGGAACTCGAGCACCGGGCTTGCCAAGGCCACCTGCGGATGCCGGGCAAGCTGGGCGAACACTGCTTCGTCGAAGCTGCCTTGAACCGCGCGCACCTCGAGGTCTGGCTGGCCGTTGACCGATCTCACGGCGCTGGAGAACTCGTCGAGGGCCGAGGCGTTGATGAGCTGCACCGAGAACGCAAGCGCCACGCCCAGCATCACGGCCAATACCGCTGCGGCATTGCGCCAGGGGTGATGGCGCAGTTCCTGCCAGGAGAAGGTGGTGAGCAAGGCACGCATGCCGCCATTGTGGCCGGCGCGCAGAAAAGTCAGAGCCGCTCGGACATCCCGTTGAGATACGCGCGCACCGCCGCGCTCGCGCTCAGGCCTATCGCGCGATCGAAGGCCTGGCGCGCAGCGGCACGTGCGCCGCCTGCCGCGAGCAGGTGGCCGCGGGCCGCCCAGAAGGGCTGGTAGTTCGCCACCTCATCGGCCGCAATGGCATCGAGCGCCTGCAGGCCGACGTCGTGGCCGCGCGCTTTCGCGAGGGCGCAGGCGCGGCTCACCTGGGCGCCGAGGCTGGGGCGCAGCGCCAGCAGGTTGTCGTACAGCGCAACCATCGCTTCGGGCGCCACCGGTGCGCCGACACGGCGCTCGCAATGGGCCGACTGGATAGCGGCTTCCAATTGGCACGCGCCGGGGCTGTTCATGCTCGATGCTTGCCGCAGATACTGTTCGGCCTGCGCAAGCAGGTCCGGGTCCCACCGTGCCATGTCCTGCTGTTCGAGCGGCACATAGGCTCCGGCGTCATTGAGCCGCGCCCCGGCCCGGCTCTGGCAGAACAGCATCAGCGCGAGCAAGCCCAGCGGCTCGGCTTCGTCCGGCATCAGCGCGCACAGGATGCGGCCGAGCTCGATGGCTTCGGCCGCAAGGCCGCGGGGCAGGGTGTCCGCGCCATCCACGTCGTCCCAGCCGTTGCCGTAAGCGGCATGAATGCCTTGGAGCACGTCCTGCAAGCGATGCGGCAGTTCGCGTGCTTCGGGATACTCGAAAGAAACGCCCGCGCTGCGGATGCGCGCCTTGGCCCGCACCAGCCGCTGGCCGAGCGTGGAAGGCGAGGTGAGAAACGCCCCCGCCATGCGGGCGGCATCGAGCCCGAGCACAACCTGGAGCATGAGCGGCGCGCGGGCGGCGGCGTCGATGTCCGGATGCGCGCAAACGAAGAGCAGCCGCAAGCGCTCGTCCGGCACGGCGGCGCCGTCCACCGTGCCCACATCGACCTCGCCGGCCAGCAGAAGGAGCGCCTGCGTGGCGGCATCCTGGATGCGGCTGTGGCGCCAGGCGTCGAGCTTGCGGTGCCGCGCCACGCTCAGCAGCCATGCGTCGGGCTGGTCGGGAATGCCGTCGGCGGGCCAGCGTTCGAGGGCCCTTGCAAAGGCTTGGGCGAGTGCGTTTTCCGATGCGGCAATGTCGTGCGTGCGCGCTGAAAGAATCGCGAGCAGCCGCCCATACGATTCACGCGCCGCCCGCTCGGCGGCTCGGGGAGCCGCCGGTTCGTTCACGGTGCGCCCGGAGTTCCAGTTGCACAGAAGCTGAATTGCATGGTGTTTCTCCGTCGAGGACAAGCTCGCCGAGCAAGATTGCTCACCACAATGACGGCTCGCAGCCCGCCATTTCGACATGCGTATGGCATGCCGAACAATTAATTCTTTCCCTAAAAATGCGCCGGCGCAATGGCAAAAGCCAAGGGCCGCGCGCCGATGAAGTCCGCGGACCGGCTAGGCAGCCCTGGCCTGTGCGGTGGGCGCAAACATGGCCTCCAGCTCGGCGCGCAGCTGGTAGGCGTGGGTCGATGTGTCCATGGCCACGTCGGCCCAGCACAGGCTCTGGCCTTTTTTCACCGCGCGCACCAGCTTGACGTTGTGCGCCAGCCCGAGTGGCAGGCCGCCGAGCCGCATGGAGCGCTCGGCCGGCAGCAGCTTGCCCCAGACGGTGTAGCCGCCTTCGCCATCGAGCATTTCGCCGGGTGCGAGATCGCGCTTGGCGGTGGCAACCACGTCGGCGTTCCAGCAGGTGGCCACGCCGGTGGGCTCGCCGCGCAAGGCCACGCTCGCCACCGACATGCCGACTTCCAGGCCGATCAGGTGCCAGCGCTTGTAGAGCGTGAAGTAGCGGCCGCTCGGGTCGGTGTGGGCGTTGTATTCCTCGAAGCAGTTCTTGATGTAATCGGTCTCGGCCTCGACCGTGACCCAAACGCCCATGCGGATGTCGTAGGGAATCTTTCGCCCGTTTGCCTCCAGCGAGGAGATGACTTCGACCATGCCCTTGCGCTCGAGCACGCCGCCTTCGCTCTGCGGCCGTGTGACGAAGGGAATGTCTTCCACGCTCGCGGGCGGGTAGAGCAGGCCGTCCGAAGGCACGGTGAGGCCGGTGGCGTTGGCCACGGCCGAGCTTTCTATCGAAGGCTTGGAGCCGTCGAGAAAGCTGTTGAACATCTTCGGGTTGAGCCCGCCGCGCAGCGCCTGTTCGGGCGTGAGGCCGTAGTTGCCCCACACGGTTTCCGGCGTCGATTCGGTGAAGTGCGGCAGCCACTTGTGGCCGCGACCGGCCGCCACCACCGGAAAGCCGCAGGTGCGCGCCCAGTCGACCAGGTCGCAGATGAGCGCGGGCTGGTCGCCGAAGGCCAGCGAATAGATCACACCCGCCTGCTGCGCCTTGCGCGCGAGCAGCGGGCCACAGAAGGCGTCGGCCTCTACGGTCACGTTCACCACGTGCTTGCCGTGTGCAAAGGCATCCAGGCAATGGTCGACCGCGGCCACGGGGTTGCCGGTGCACTCGACCACGATGTCGATGGAAGGCTCGCGCGTCACCGCTTGCCAGTCGTCTGTGATCCAGGTGCTTCCGGTCTTCAGCGCTTGCTGCACCGAGCCCGCGGCGGTGCGCTCGGCCTGCCAGCCGACGCGTTCGAGGTTGACGCGTGCGGCCGCTGGCGAGAGGTCGGCAATGGCCACCAGCTGCACGCCGGGCGTGCGCGGAATCTGCGCGAGATACATCGAGCCGAACTTGCCGGCGCCGATCAAGCCGATGCGGATGGGGCGGCCTTCGGCAACGCGCTGCTGCAGGCGGGTGTAGAGGCTCATGAGATCAGGCCTCCACGGTGTCGAGAGTTTCGAGCGAGGTCTGCAGCGCGCTTTCGGGCAGGCCGTTCTTCCACGGCACCTCGACCGGGTAGGGCTTCAGCAGGCAGTCGTCGGGCAGCATCTCGATGGGCGTGAAGTCCCGGTGCGCGATGTACTCGGGCCGCTTGTGGCGCCGAATGTGGTTGCTGACGGCGCACAGGCTCAGGTACACCGCCACGCGGTTGAAAGGCGAGAGATTGCTGCCCGATGCGTGCACGAGGCAGCTGTGGAATAGGATCATCGAACCGGCGGGCCCCTTGGGCGAAACGATGCCGCCCTGCTTGCCGCCGGCACGGTCCACCAGCTGGCGGATCAGGTCGTTGTCGACCGTCCAGAGCGGGTAGCTGGTGGTCGTGAGGTCATGCTTCGCATCGACCACGCCCTTGCGGTGGCTGCCCGGAATGAACATCAGCGGCCCGTTGTGCTCGTTCACGTCGTCCAGAAAAATGGCGACGTTCATCGCGCGCTCGGTGGGCATCAGGTCGTCGTTGAGCCAGGTGCCGTAGTCCTGGTGCCACTGCCACACGTCGCCCTCGAAAGCCATCTTGCCGTTGATCTTGAACTGGTGCATGTAGACCTGTTCTTCGAACAGATCCATCACCGGCTCCACCATGCGCGGATGGCGCGCCAGCCGCGCGAAGGGTTCGCTGATCAGGTGCGCGGCAAAGTTGGTGCGCACCGCGTCAGAGCCCTTCTCGCGTACGTTGAAGGCCTCGCGCCGGCTGTAGAGCTCGGGCACCGCATCGGTCAGCACCTTCGTCTCTTCGGGTGAAAAATGGCCGGGGAAGAACAGGTAGCCGTCGCGCTCGAATTGCGCGCGCTGGTCGGGGCTCAACTTCATGCCTTGTCTCCTTTGCGGTGGGTGGTGTGGTGGGTGGTCGATGCGGTGCGCGCCAGTTGCTGCGCGAGCCGTCGGCCCAACGCTTCGCTCGCCTGCGCAACGTGCTCTTCGCTCAGTTTCGCGGCACGCTGCTCGTTGCCTGCGGCAATGGCGTCGGCAATGGCCTGGTGTTCGTCCCACAGCGATTCGCGCTGCGGCTCGGCCTGCAGCACCGCGCCCATGGCGCGGCGCAGGTGGCGCCAATGCTGGCCGGCGCTCTGGCCGATGAGCGGATTGCCGGACGCCTCGTAGATGGCCTCATGAAAAGCCATGTCGGCGTCGATCATGGCGTCGACATTGCGCCCGCGTGCTGCGCGCCGGCCGCGCTCCATCAGCTTGGGGTCGATGCGAAAGCGTTGGCCTGCCGCCAGCCGCGCGGCCAGCACGTCGAGTGCGCCGCGCACCTGGTAGACCTTGCGCATCCACTCGGCATCGAGCGGCGCCACCAGCACGCCGCGGCCCGGCGCATCGAGCACGAAGCCGTCTTTCTTGAGCAGGCGCAGCGCCTGCAGCACCGGCTGGCGCGACACCGAGAGGCGCTGCGCGATGTCTTCCTGCGTGAGGCGTTCACCGGGCGCGAGCGAGCCGCTGCTGATGGCGCCGAGCAGGGCGCGGTAGACCTGGTCGACGAGGTCGGGCGTGGCTTCGATGCTGACGAGATGGGCGGGCATGACTGGCTTTCTCTGAACTCTGTATACAGAGTACAAAGGTGCGGGCCCGGCGTATTCCGGGTTTTTACCCATCGGCCCTGCAAAAAAACGTAAGCCGCCGCTAAGCTCGGCGCATGCAACTACCCACCTACGACGACGTCATTGCCGCGGCCGCGCGGCTCCAAGGCCACGCCCACCACACGCCCGTGCTGCGCTCGACCACCGCCGACGAGCGCTGGGGTGCCCGGTTCTTCTTCAAGTGCGAGAACTTCCAGCGCATGGGCGCGTTCAAGTTTCGCGGCGCCTTCAATGCGCTCGCGAAATTCGACGCTGCGCAGCGCAAGGGCGGCGTCATCGCGTTCTCGTCGGGCAACCACGCGCAGGCCATCGCGCTGTCGGCGCGGCTGCTGTCGATGCCCGCGGTCATCGTCATGCCCAAGGACGCGCCCACCGCCAAGGTGGCGGCCACGAAGGGCTATGGCGCCGAGGTGGTGATGTACGACCGTTTCACCGAAGACCGCGAGGCGCTGACCAGGCGGCTCGCGCAGGAACGCGGCATGACGATGATTCCGCCCTACGACCATCCCGACGTGCTCACCGGGCAGGGCACGGCGGTGAAGGAGTTGATCGAAGAAACCGGCCCGCTCGATCACTTGTTCGTGTGCCTGGGCGGCGGCGGGTTGTTGTCGGGCTCGGCGTTGTCGGCGCGCGCGCTGTCACCCGATTGCAAGGTCTACGGTGTGGAGCCCGAGGCGGGCAATGACGGCCAGCAGTCGTTCCGCGCGGGAAAGATCGTGCACATCGAAACGCCCAAGACCATCGCCGACGGGGCGCAGACGCAGCACCTGGGCGAATACACGTTCGGCATCATCAAGCGCGACGTGGACGATATCTTCACCGTGACGGACGACCAGCTTGTCGAGGCCATGCGCTTCTTTGCGGAGCGCATGAAGATGGTGGTGGAGCCGACGGGTTGCCTTGCGTTTGCGGGCGCCATTGCGGCACGCGAGGCCATCGCGGGGCAGCGCGTCGGCATCGTGATCAGCGGCGGCAACGTCGACCTGTCGCGCTACGCGGCCTTGCTCGCCTAGCTCACTCGCTCAGGCGCGGATTCCTTCGGCGGTCAGGTGCAGCAGCCGGTCTGCGCGGGCCGCGGCGCTTTCGGAGTGCGTGACCAGCACCAGCGAGGCACCGTGTTCACGCGTCTGGCCGATGAGCAGTTCCATCACCTTGGCCGCGGTGGTCGGATCAAGATTGCCCGTGGGCTCGTCGGCCAGCAGCAGGGCGGGGCGGTGCACCAGTGCGCGGGCAATGGCCACGCGCTGCAGCTGCCCGCCTGAAAGCGTCTGCGGCAGCCGATCGCCCATGCCGGGCAGGCCCACCGCATCGAGCATGTGCGCGACACGGCCTTCATCGCGCTGCTGGCCGAGCAGCATCAGCGGCAGCGCCACGTTCTGCGCCACGTCCAGGTGCGGCAGCACGTGGAAGGCCTGGAACACAAAGCCCACATGGCGGCGGCGCCAGAGCGCGCAGGCCTCGCCGTCGAGCGCGCCGATGTCGGTGCCGCCCTGCGTGACGGTGCCTGCGTCCCAGCTGTCGAGCCCGGCCATGCAGTTGAGCAGCGTCGACTTGCCCACGCCCGATTCGCCCACGATGGCGACGAACTCGCCGGGCTCGACAGTGAGCGTCACGTTCTCGAAGACGGGCACGTCGCCGTAGTGCTTGGCAAGGTTGGAAATGCGCAGTGTCATGCGGCGGTTGCAATGCGTTGAACGGCGGTGCGCACCGCGTCGGGTGCGTCGCAGGCAATGATGGCGCGCTCGGGCATGCTGCGCAGCCAGGTGATCTGCCGCTTGGCCAGCTGGCGCGTGGCGGCAACGCCGCGTTCGCGCAGCTCGGCCATGGCCTTGGCGCCGGGCCTCTCGCCGCCGCAGGCATCGAGCATTTCCCATGCTTGCCGGTAGCCCACGCAGCGCATCGAAGGAAGCTCCGTCGACAAATCGCCGCGCGCGCGCAGCGCCTCGACCTCGTCGAGAAAACCGGCGGCGAGCATGGCCTCGAAGCGATCGGCAATGCGCGCATGCAGCCAGGCGCGGTCGGCGGGTTCGAGCGAGAAGAGTGCGCCGCCCGCCAGCCCTTTTGCGGCCTTGTTTTCACCCGCGTGAAAGCTGGACAACGGTTGCCCGCTGCTTTCCCATACTTCGAGCGCGCGCTGGATGCGCTGGCTGTCTTGCGGCGCCAGGCGCGCGGCCGTGACGGGATCGACCTGGGCAAGCCGCGCGTGCATGGCGGGCCAGCCGAGCGCGGCGGCTTCGGCGTCGATGCGTGCGCGCACCGCTGCATCGGCAGCGGGCATGGCGTCGATGCCGTCGAACAAGGCCTTGAAGTACAGCATGGTGCCGCCCACCAGCAGCGGCAATGCGCCGCGCGCGCGGATCTCGTCGATCAGCCGTGTCGCGTCGGCCACGAAAGCCGCGGCGCTGTAGCTTTCGGCCGGGTCGCGAATATCGATGAGGTGGTGCGGCACGCTGGCTTGTTCGGCCTTGCTCGGCTTGGCCGTGCCGATGTCCATGCCGCGGTAGATCAGCGCGGAATCGACGCTGACGATTTCGACAGGCCGCAGTTGCGCCACCGCGAGCGCCACGGCGGTCTTGCCGGAGGCCGTCGGTCCCGCGAGCGCGATGTATTTCAGTTTGTCAGGAAGGCCGGAAGCGGCAACGGAGGGCGGCATAAGCGCCCGAGGGTAACAACAAAACCGAAGCCGGGACTTTCGCTCAGATGGCCTGCGCGCTCGCCGTGGCCTTGCCGCGCGCTTCTTGCGGCAGCACGGCCGAATCCGGGCGAGGCGCCGCCGGCAGCACAGGCACCGGCTGCGCGCCGCGCACGACGGGCGCGCCCTCCGCCTGCCGGGAGGCCAGGGTGGTCTCGGGCTTCATGCGGAACAGCTGCGAGAGCGCCGAACGGTACTGCGCTTCGCCGACCGAATTGGTGTTGTGGTGCGACCCGCCCTCGACCAGCACGAAGAGCTTGGGCACCGTGGCCGCGTCGTAGAGCTTGCGGCCCAGCGTCGGGTTGATCAGGCTGTCGGCGGTGCCATGCACCACCAGGAGCGGCGCGCCGATGTCCTTGACCCGGTTGATGGCCTCGAAACGCTGCGTGATCAGCGGGCCGAACGGCAGCCAGCCCCACTTGAAGCCGCTCACCACGTCCGCAATGGAGGTGAAGGTGCTTTCGACGATGGTGCCGCTCTCGTCCTTGACGTTGGCCGCCAGGTCGATGCCGATGGCACCGCCCAGCGAGTGGCCGAAGATGTAGCGGTGCTGGCGCGGGTGGCGCGCGGCCAGCCACATCCAGGCGGCCCGGGCGTCTTCGCGCGCGGATTCTTCTGAAGGCAGGCCCTTGGAGCTCTTGCCGAAACCCCGGTAGTCGATGGCCAGCACCGAAAAGCCCAGTTCGTGCATGCGCTGGATGCGCGGGGCCGAGCCGGCCACGTTGTAGCGGGCGCCATGCAGGTAAAGCATCACGGGCCGGTCGGTGGTCTCGGGTTCGCCGCCGAGCCACAGGCCGTGCAGGCGCGCGGATTCGCCGGTAATGGACGACTGGAAGTCGATCCAGACGTCCTGCATGCCCTCGGTCATGGTGGCGGTGTTGCCCCAGCTGCGGTCGCTGGGTTGAAAAATCCATTCGCGCTGCTGTTCGTCGAATGTGGAGCAGCCGGCGGCCAGAAGGGCGCACAGCGAAATAACGGAGGCAAGCAGAGACCAGCGTTTCATGGGCTAGAGGGACAGCGAAGCCGGCAGAAAGTTCATACGCTTTCGACTGAAACGCGCCGACACTGCGTTCCAGAATCTCCCCCGAGTGCCTCAGGTGGCACTTTGTTCTACACATGCAACGCCCGTGCCCGCCTCACGGATGACTTCCAAAAACTCCGTAAAAACCCTCAAAACGCCCGGATTTGCTACCTGCCGCGCATAAAAAGCGCGTCCAGCTCGCGAATCGACAGCTGCCGCCACGTCGGGCGGCCATGGTTGCATTGGTCGGAACGCTCGGTTGCCTCCATCTGGCGTAATAAAGCGTTCATTTCGTCGATGGTGAGCTTGCGGTTGGCCCGCACGGCGCCGTGGCAGGCCATGGTTGAAAGCAGCTCGTTCTGTGCCCGCTGCACCACAGTGCTTGCGTCGTGCTGGGCCAGTTCGGCCAGAACACTGCGGGCCAGCTCCACCGGGTCGCCGTCGGCCAGCGTGCCTGGCACCGCGCGCACCGCAAGGGTGCGCGGCGAAAAGGGGGTGATTTCGAGGCCCAGCGTGGGCAGCACCGCGGCGCAGGCCTCGGCCGTGGCCACTTCTTGCGGGGTGGCCGCAAAAGTGGCTGGAATCAGCAGCGGCTGGCTCGTGATGGCGGCGCCGTCGAGCTGCGTCTTGAGGCGCTCGTACACGATGCGCTCGTGCGCCGCGTGCATGTCGACCACGATCAGGCCCTGGCTGTTTTCGGCCAGGATGTAGATGCCGTGCAGCTGGGCCACGGCGCGGCCGAGCGGCCACGCCTCTTCGTTGGTGGCCAGCGGCTCGGCGGGGGCGGGGCTCGCCGCCAGGCCGACAGGCGCCCGGAACGACATGGGCGGGGTGCCGATCACGGGCCAGTGGGAGGTTTCGGCGCCGGAGCGCTCCATTACCGATTCATCGGCCCGCCGCGGCCACATGGCGTCGAAATCGCCCACGCCGCGTTCTGCCGCCACAAAGTTGATGGCCGGCTGCGCCCAGGTGGCTCCCGAGGCAGGCACATTGGGCTTGAAGAAGGGCTGCTGCGCCGCTGCCGGCACGACTGCATCGCCCGCACGCGGCGCGGCCAAGGCGTTCTCGATGGCGTGACGCACCGCTTGGTGCACCTCGCGTCCGTCGCGAAAACGCACCTCGATCTTGGTCGGGTGCACGTTCACATCGACCCGTGACGGATCGATTTCGAGGTAAAGCGCATACACGGGCTGGCGCTGGCCATGCAGCACGTCTTCGTAGGCGCTGCGCACCGCGTGCGAAAGCACCTTGTCGCGCACGAAGCGGCCGTTGACGTAGAAGAACTGCTGGTCGCCGCGCGACCGCGCCGCATCGGGAATGCCCGCCCGGCCGACCACCCGCACCGCGCCGCCGATGTGATCGACCGCCACGCTCTGCGCCACGAAGTCGTCGCTCAGCGCATCGGTCAGCCGCTGCTCGCGCTTGTCGGCGGCGCGCCATTGCTCCATCAGCTTGCCGTCGTGCCATACCGAAAAGCCGACCTCGGGCCGCGCCAGCGCGTGCCGGCGCACGGCCTCGATGCAATGGGCCAGTTCAGTGGCGTCGGTCTTGAGGAACTTGCGGCGTGCGGGTGTTGCGAAGAACAGCTCGCGCACTTCGACCGTGGTGCCGACGGAGCGTGCCACCGGGCGCAGTTCGCCGGTGCGCCCGTCGAGCGCAAAGGCGCTGTCGGCGCCGGTAAAGCGCGAAAGAATGCTGAGCTCGGCAATCGCGTTGATTGCCGCGAGCGCCTCGCCGCGAAAACCCATGGTGCCGACCGTTTCAAGGTCGTTCAGGCTCGCGATCTTGCTGGTCGCGTGGCGGCGCAAGGCCACCGTGAGCTCTTCGCGCGGAATGCCCAGGCCGTCGTCTTCGACCGAAATCAGCCGCACGCCGCCCGAAGCCAGCCGCACCGTGACCTGGCTTGCGCCCGCGTCGAGTGCGTTGTCGAGCAGCTCACGCACCACCGAAGCGGGCCGCTCGACCACTTCGCCGGCGGCAATCTGGCTGATCAGCTCGTCGGGGAGTTCGCGGATCGGCCGGCGTTCGAGGGCGGGAATGGAGGAGGGAAGGGCGCTCACGCGAGCATTCTAGAAGCCCTGCCGGGATGTATCGACCTGTCATGGAGCGTGTCCGAATCCGTCACGGGACATCGGTCGGCGTGCAGCACGGATAATCCGCCACCATGGAAATCATCAGCTTTCTCGTCGACTTCATCCTGCACGTCGACAAACACCTCGAGGCCTTCGTCGTCGCTTATGGCCCCTGGGTCTATGCGCTGCTCTTCCTGATCGTGTTCGTGGAGACAGGCGCGGTGGTGATGCCGTTCCTGCCCGGGGACTCGCTGCTCTTCATCGTGGGGGCGCTGTGCGGCGTGGGGCTCATGAGCTATCCGATCGCGTGCGCGGTGCTCATCGTCGCGGCCATTCTGGGCGACCAGTGCAACTACAGCATCGGCCGCTACTTCGGGCCCAAGGTGTTCAAGTGGGAGAACTCGCGCTTCTTCAACCGCAAGGCCTTCGACCAGGCGCATGCCTTCTACGAGCGCTACGGCGGCATCACGATCGTGCTTGCGCGCTTCATGCCGTTCATTCGCACCTTTGCGCCCTTCGTGGCCGGCGTGGCTGAAATGAACCGGGCCAAGTTCACGATGTTCAACGTGGGCGGTGCACTGCTCTGGGTGCTCGGCATCGCAACGGCGGGTTACTTCTTCGGCAACCTGCCTTTCGTTCGCGAGCATCTCGACAAGATCATCTGGGCGCTGATCATCGTGCCCGGGTTGCTTGCAATCTTCGGCGCATGGCGCGCGTCGCGCGCGGAAAAGGCGCGCGCACAATTGCCTTCGAAGGCCTGAACATCGGGCCCATAAAAAAGCGCGCCAGTGATGGCGCGCTTCAATATGGGTGGTTGCCAGAGGATCAGTAGGTCGGGCCGTTGCGCGGGTAGTAGGTGCCCGGCGGGTAGGCGCGCTGGCTCTCGTAGTAGTTGCGCTGGTTGCGTTCGTCGACACTGCGGCCCACTTGGTTGCCGATCACGCCGCCCACGGCTGCACCGCCCAGGGTACTGGCCGTGTTGCCGCCGATGGCGTGGCCGACCGCTGCGCCGCCGAGTGCGCCAACGCCCGTGCCAAGGTTCTGGTTGGGACCGGAAGCGCAACCTGCGAGCGCCATGACCGAAGTCGCTGCTGCAGCGGTAATCCAGATGCGTGCTTTCATGATGTCCACCTTTCTAAAGTGATGGCTTCATGATGGGCAAAAGCGGCCCGGCTCCCGTGTAGGAGCCTGCCGCGCCTGACTGTGCGGTGCCACGGGCCGCCCCGCGTGGGACAGCAGGGCGGCGCGCAAGGGTTTAAAGCTGACGGCTGCGCGCGAGCGGCGGGTTCTGCGCAAAGTAGCGCTGGATGCCGCGCATCAGCGCATCGGCAAGGCTTTCCTGGTAGCTCACGCTGCGCAGGTTGGCTTCTTCCTCGGGGTTGCTGATGAACGCGGTCTCGACCAGCACGCTCGGGATATCGGGTGCCTTGAGCACGGCGAAGCCTGCCTGCTCCACCTGCGGCTTGTGCAGCCGCGCGCCAATGCCGCGAATTTCGCCGAGCATGGCACCGCCGAGCTTGAGGCTGTCGTTGATCTGCGCCGTGGTGCTCATGTCGAGCAGCGCGCGCTGCACCTGCGCCTCGTGGTTGCCCACGTTCACGCCGCCGACCTTGTCGGCTTCGTTTTCCTTGTTGGCGAGCCAGCGCGCGGCGCTGCTCGAGGCGCCGCTCTGGCTCAGCGCAAAAACGCTCGCGCCGCGCGCGGCCGGTGTGGTGAACGCATCGGCGTGAATGCTCACGAAAAGATCGGCCTGCACGCGCCGCGCCTTTTGCACGCGCACGCCAAGCGGCACGAAGAAGTCGGCGTCGCGCGTGAGAAACGCGCGCATCGGATTGCCGCCGACGCTGCTGGAATTGATGCGGTCGCGCAGGCGATGCGCGATTTGCAGCACGATGTCTTTCTCGCGCGTGCCGTTCGGGCCGATGGCGCCGGGGTCTTCGCCGCCGTGGCCGGGGTCGAGCGCCACGATGATGATGCGGTCGGTGCGGCTTGCGGTGGCGCCGCCGCGCGAGGCCGGGGCGGGCGCGGGAGGCGGCGCCGCCGCCACGGAAGGTGCCGCGGGCGGTGCTGCGGGAGGTGCAACAGGCGCCGGCGGCGCGGCGGGGCCGGGCCGCGTGGCCTGCTGCGCCATCAGCTCGCCCAGCGGATCGGGCGCCGGCGCGGACGGGGGCATGGCCACGGCGGGCGGCCGGGCGGGTGGTGCGGGAGGTGCGATGCTGCCGGGCGTGGGGCGCGGCGCGGGCACGTTGGGCGAGGGCCGCACGAGGATCGGCGGGCCGCCGTCGGGTGCCAGGCGCGAAGAAGGTGCTGCGGGCGGCGGCACCGAGGGCGCGGTGGCCACGGCGGTGTCGTTGCTGCTGCTCCCATTGCTGCGCGGTGCCTCGCGCAGGCGCTCGGTGATCAGCGCTTCCATCGGGTCGATGGCTTTTTCCGGGTAGAGGTCGAGCACCAGCCGGTGCTTGTACGCCGCAATGGGCGCAAGCGAGAAGACCTGCGGCACCACGGCCTGCTTCAGGTCGAACACGATGCGCACGACCTTCGGCGCGTTCTGGCCCACGCGCAGACCGTTGATGTACGGATCGCCGGGCTTGATCTTGCCGACCAGTTCGCGCAACTCGGGGTTGAGGTCGATGCCTTCGATGTCCACCGCCAGCCGCGGCGGGCTGCCGACCACCAGCTGCTGCGAATGCAGCCGCGCATCGGACTCGATGGTGACGCGCGTGTAGTCGGCCGCGGGCCACACGCGAACGGCGAGGATGGTGGCGCCGCGCGCAATCTGGTGCACGCCGAGCATCAGCGCAATGCTGCCGCCCTGCAGGAGCACGCGCCGCTTGAGGCCGCCCGCCTTCATGCGGCGATGTGCGCCAGCAGAGTGCTGCCGCGGGGAGTGTTCGCAAGAAGGGTCACGCTGCGTGTGTCGTCTGTCATTGCTTCTATTTTAATAGCGAGGTCCGCAATTGGTGTGCGGCCCGCAGCGTTTTCTGGCCATTCGGCGAGCTTGAGCCCCGGTCCGGCAAAAATGTCACGGAAGCCGGCGTCGTCCCACTCGCGCGGATCGTTGAATCGATAGAAGTCGAAATGGAAGATTGCTAGGCCGTCGGGTGCCTCGTGCGGCTCCACCACGGCATAGGTCGGGCTCTTGATGCGGCCCTGGATGCCGAGCGCGCGCAGCAGGTGGCGCACGAAGGTGGTCTTGCCGGCGCCGAGGTCGCCGTGCAGCGCAATGAAGGCATCGCGCAACGCGGGTGCGGCCGCGAGCGCGCGAGCGAAGGCGTCGGTGTCCTCCTCGCTGCGCCAGCGCAGTGTGCGGCCGGCGTTCTTCGGCGTTTCTACAATCGGCAAGTGATCGTCAGCCATCCACTCGTTGCTCGTATTCAGGCATTGGCCCGGGAACTCGGATTCTCCCAAATCGGAATCGCGGGCGTCGATTTATCGAGCGCCGAGGAAGGTCTGATGCAATGGCTGGCCCATGGGTTCCATGGCGAGATGAAATACATGGCAACGCACGGCACGCGCCGCGCGCGGCCCGCCGAACTGGTGCCGGGCACGGTGAGCGTGATCACCGCGCGCATGGACTACCTGCCGCGGGGCACACAGCTGGACGACTGGCAGGCTGTCGAGTTCGATCGGCTCGCGCGTCCCGGCGAAGCCATCGTCTCTGTGTATGCGCGCGGCCGCGACTATCACAAGGTGCTGCGTGCGCGGCTGGCAAAGTTGGCTGAACGCATCGCCGAGGAGGTAGGCCCCTTCGGCCACCGTGCCTTCACCGATTCGGCGCCCGTGCTCGAAGCCGAGCTGGCATCGCGCAGCGGCCAGGGCTGGCGCGGCAAGCACACGCTGGTGCTGGACCGCAGTGCGGGCTCGATGTTCTTTCTTGGCGAGATCTATGTCGACATGGCGCTGCCCGAGAGCGAGCCGGTCACCGCGCATTGCGGCAGCTGCAGCGCCTGCATCGACGTGTGCCCGACAAAGGCCATCATCGCGCCGCACCGGCTCGACGCACGGCGCTGCATTTCGTATCTCACCATCGAGCACAGCGGGCCGATTCCGCTGGAGCTTCGGCCGCTGATGGCCAACCGCATCTACGGCTGCGACGATTGCCAGCTGATCTGCCCCTGGAACAAGTTTGCGAAGAAGAGCGCGCTGCCCGATTTCGACGCACGCGAAGGGCTCACGGGCCAGGCGCTGGCTTCGCTCTTTGCCTGGACGGAGGAAGATTTCTTGCGCTTCACCGAAGGCAGCCCCATCCGGCGCATCGGGCATGAGCGCTGGCTGCGCAACATCGCCGTGGCGCTGGGCAACGCACTGCGCGCGGGCGAGAGCGGCGCCGCGGAAGCCCTGGCCACGCGGGTATCGGATGCGAGCGAACTGGTGCGGGAGCACGTGGCGTGGGCGCTGGCGCAGCGCCCGAACGCCGAGCAGCCCTAGCGCGGCAAGGCCAGCGCGAACGGCAGGCTGACCACGCCGAGCAGCGTGGACAGGGTCACGAGTCCAGCCACATACGGTCCGTTGTAGCCCATGCGCGCCGCGAGCACATAGGCGCTCGAGGCCGTAGGCACCGCGGAGAACGCCATCAGCACGGAAGCCTGGGTTGCATCCAGCCGCAGCGCACGAGACAGGCCCCAGGCAACCAGCGGCAGCAACAGGTGCCGGATCGACAACACCGAAACCGCCAGCACCTTGCCGCGCCCCAGCGTGGCGAACTGCATGCCCGCGCCCGCAGCCAGCAGGCCGAGCGCGAGTGAGGCGGCGCCGATTCGCGTGAGCGTCGGCGTGGCCCAGTTCGGAACGGTGAAGCCCAGCAGGTTGGCCAGCAGGCCCGCCAGCGTGGCGACGATCAGCGGGTTGCGCACCAGCTGCCGCGCAAAGCCGCTCTGCGCATGCCGCGCCATGGGCCACACCGCCGCAATGTTGAACATCGGCACGCACACGCCGATCAGCACCGCAATCAGCAACAGGCCCTGCGGCCCGGCCAGCCGTTCGGCAAGCGCAAGGCAGATGAAGGAGTTGAAGCGGAACGCGATCTGCGCGCTCGCCGCATGGTCGCGCCGGTCGATGTGCGAGCGCAGGCCCGGCACGTAGGGCAGGGCATAGGCCAGCGCAATGCCGCTGAGCCCCACGCCGACGCCCGCCGTGAGCAGGCTCGAGGTGGCGCCAAAATCGAGCGGGCTGCGCACGATCGAATGGAACAGCAGCACCGGGAAAAGAAAGTAGTACACCAGGCTCTCGACCTGGTCCCACACGCGGCGGTCGAGCGCGGTGTAGCGGCAGAGCAGCCAACCGATGGCAATGAGCGAAAAATCCGGAAAGAGCAGCTGGGCGAAGTTCACCGCTTCGAGCATAAACCGTCGGCGGCCATGGGTAATCCACAGCACCGCCCAGGCGCGAAGCGGCTAGCATCCGGGGCTTTGCTTTTTCGACATCAGTCAATCAAGGAGTTATAGATGCAACGTCGTCAATGGGGCGCCATGGTGGGTGCCGCCGCGCTGGTCGCGGCCGCGGGCCAGAGCTTCGCGCAGGGCTATCCGAACAAGCCGGTCGAACTGAGCGTGCCCTTTGCACCGGGCGGCACCACGGACATCGTGGCGCGCGTGATTTCCGACCCCCTGGGCAAGGTGCTGGGCCAGCCGGTGGTGGTGATCAACCGCGCCGGTGGCGGCGGCATTGTGGGCGCGGCCGAAACGGCGCGCGCCACGCCCGACGGCTACAAGCTCGGCGTTGCCACGGTCTCGAGCACGGCGGCCAACCCGGCCATCAACCCCAAGGTGCCGTACGACCCGGTCAACGATTTCACGCCGATCATCAACATTGCGGCCACGCCGAACATCATTGCGGTGAACCCGAGCTTCCCGGCCAAGAACTACGCCGAGTTCGTGGCCGAGCTCAAGAAGAACCCCGGCAAGTATTCGTACGCCTCGTCGGGCACGGGCGGCATCGGCCACCTGCTGATGGAGCTCTACAAGAGCCTGACCAACACCTTCGTCACGCACATCCCGTATCGCGGCGCGGGCCCGGCGCTGAACGACGTGGTGGCTGGCCAGGTGCCGATCATGTTCGACAACATTCCGTCGGCCATGCCCTTCATCCAGAGCGGCCGACTGATCCCCATCGTGGTGTCGGCGCCGCAGCGCCTTGCCGCGCTTCCCAATGTACCGACCTTCAAGGAAGTGGGGCTCGAGCCGGTCAATCGCATGGCCTACTACGGCATCCTCGGCCCCAAGGGCCTGCCGAAGGAAGTGGTCGACAAGATCAACGCCGGCGTGAAGAAGTCGGTGGAAGACCCGGCCGTGAAGAAGCGCATCGAAGACACCGGCTCGCTGATCGTGGCCAACACGCCTGAGCAGTTTGCCGCGCAGATCAAGGCCGAATACGACGTCTACAAGCAGGTGGTCGCCAAGCAGAAGCTGAAGCTCGACTGATCCTGCTTCTTGCGAACAGGCCGCCCGCGCCACGGGCGGCCTTTTTCTTTGGCAGATCTTCTTTTTGATATCTTGCGAGCATGACCGAGGCGGCCGCCGTACAAACCCCCGAAATCGACGACTTCATCGATGCCCTCTGGCTGGAGGACGGGCTGTCGAAGAACACGCTCGCCGCCTACCGCCGCGACCTGGCATTGTTCGCGCAGTGGCTTCGCAAGGAGCGCAGCGGCGCGGCGCTCGACACCGCGAAGGAAAACGATCTGCAGGCCTACATGGGCGTGCGTCTTTCCACCAAGGGCAAGGCCACGTCGGCCAACCGGCGGCTGACCGTGTTCAAGCGCTATTACCGCTGGGCATTGCGCGAGCGGCGCATTTCGGCCGACCCCAGCCTGAGGCTCGCGCCGGCACGGCAGATGCCGCGTGCCATCAAGACCCTGTCGGAAAAGCAGGTGGACGACCTGCTGGCCGCGCCCGATGTGGAAACACCGCTCGGGTTGCGCGACCGCGCCATGCTCGAGCTGATGTATGCGAGCGGGCTGCGCGTGAGCGAACTCGTTTCGCTCAAGGCCATCGACATGAGCCTCAACGACGGCGTGCTGCGCGTGCTGGGCAAGGGCAACAAGGAACGCCTGGTGCCGTTCGGCGGCGAGGCGCGGCGCTGGATAGAACGCTACCTGGAGGAGTCGCGGCCCGTCATCCTCGATGGGCAGCAGACGCCCGACCTGTTCGTGACCTCGCGCGGCGCGGGCATGACGCGCGTGATGTTCTGGGTCATCGTGAAGAAGCAGGCCGCGGCCGCGGGCATTCACGTGCCCCTGTCGCCGCACACCTTGCGCCACGCGTTTGCCACCCACCTGCTGAACCATGGCGCCGACCTGCGCGCGGTGCAACTGCTGCTGGGCCACGCCGACATTTCGACGACGACCATCTACACCCACGTAGCGCGCGAGCGGCTCAAGCAGCTGCATTCACAGCATCATCCGCGGGGCTGAGGGCCGGGCGAATGGACCGCGCGATGCCGCTGCCACCACTGCACATCGGTTGCGCCGGCTGGAGCCTGCCGCGTGCGTTGTGGCCGGAGTTTCCGGCCAGAGGTTCGCACCTGGAACGCTATGCCCATCGCTTCGATGCGGTAGAAATCGACACCTCGTTCTACCGGCCGCACCGGCGCGAAACCTACGAGCGCTGGGCCGCGAGCACACCAGAGGGTTTTCGCTTTGCGGTCAAGCTGCCGCAATCCATCACGCACGAGAAACGGCTGCTCGATGCCATGCCGGAGTTCGATGCCTTTCTCGAACAGGCCGGCGGACTGGGCGACAAGCTCGGCTGCCTCGTCGTGCAACTTCCGCCCAGCCTGCCTTTCGATGCCGGCGCGGTGAAGCGTTTTCTTTCGGCGGTGCGGCGGCGGCACCGGGGCGCGGTTGCGCTCGAGCCGCGGCATCGCAGCTGGTTCACGCCGCAGGTGGACGCGTTGCTGTCGCAGTTCCAGGTGGGCCGTGTGCTGGCCGATCCGGTCCTGTTCGACGAGGCGGCGGCTCCGGGCGGGTGGCCGGCGCTGGCGTACCTGCGGCTGCACGGCTCGCCACGGCGGTATTGGTCGGCTTACGACAACGCGCTCCTTGTGCGGCTTGCAAAGCGGCTGCGGCAGGCGCGTGAAGACGGCGCGGCATGCTGGTGCATTTTCGACAACACGGCCGGCGGCGAGGCCGTGGGCAACGCGCTCACGCTGCTGCGCATTGATTCAGAATCGGCGGTCTCTTCAGACCGTCAGCCATGATTTTTTCCGGACCCGATATGCATTTTTCGTTCAAGCCGTCGCGGCTATTTGCCACCTTGGCGCTTTGTTGCGCCGCCGCCCGGGCGCACAGGCGCAAACCGTTCCCAAGACCATCCGACTCATCGTGGCGTACCCCGCGGGCGGCGTCAGCGACGTGGTGGCGCGCGCGCTCGGCGACAAGCTTGCTGCCCAACTGGGCACCACGGTGGTGGTGGAAAACCGCGCCGGTGCCAGCGGTGCCATCGGCATGGACGCCGTGGCCAAGGCCGCGCCCGACGGCGCCACGCTCGGCTTCTCGGCCATCAGCCCGCTGGTGCTGAGCCCGCACCTGGGCAAGCTGCCGTTCGATCCACTGAAAGACATCGCGCCCGTTTCGAGCGTCATGTATTCGCCGGTGCTGCTGATTGCCACGCCCGCCAGCAAGTCGAAGGATTTCCGCGCGCTCATCGCCGATGCCAAGGCACAGCCGGGCGCCGTGCGCTGGGCCACTTCGGGCCCGGCGTCGCTCGGCCACATCGTGCTGGAGCAGGTAAGGGCGGCCGCGGGCGTGGACATCACGCACGTGCCCTACAAGGGCGGCGGCCAGCAGCTCAACGATGCGCTGGGCGGGCAGTTCGAAATTCTTTCGACCAACGCGAGCCCCACGCTTTCGTCGCACATCCAGTCGGGCAAGCTGCGTCCGCTGGCGGTGGGCGCGCCCGCGCGGCTCGAGAGCCAGCCGCAGGTGCCCACGCTGGGCGAGCTTGGCTACAACGCCGCAAACATCAACTCGTTGTTCGGCGTGTTCGCGCCCGCGGCAACGCCGCCCGCGCTGATTGCGAAATACAACGCCGAGATCAACAAGGCACTGGCCAGCCCTGAGCTGCGCGCCAAGCTCACGGCCACCGACAACGTGCCCACCGGTGGCACGCCGGCCGCCTTTGCGAAGGAAATTGCCTCGGAATTCGAGAGCAACGGGCGGATCATCAAGGCGGCGAACATCAAGGCCGATTGATTCTGTCGCTTGCAAGACCGTTGTTCCCTACCTTATAGTAGGTAGATGTCCAGCGCCACAGCCCTTGCCACCGGCAGCACCCGCGAGCAGATCCTCGCGGTGGCGCGCTCGCTGATTGAAACGCGCTCCTACCTGGGCTTCAGCTTCCAGGACGTGGCCGATGCGGTCGGCATACGCAAGGCGAGCCTGTATCACCACTTTCCCACCAAGGAAGCGCTGGGCATTGCGGTGATACGCGAGGCCACCCAGCTCTTCAAGAACTGGGAGGCCGCAAAAGTGCGAGCGCCGAAGGACGCACTCGAATCCTATTTCCGCATGTACCGCAACACGCTCAAGGCGGGTTCGGGCATGTGTCCCGCAGGAGCGCTGACGCCCGGCTGGGACTGCATCAATGAGGAGCTGCGCCAGGCCGTGCAGGAGTTGCGCAACACGCAGGTGCTGTGGCTCACCGGCGTGCTCGGCGCGCTGGCGCCGGCCGGGCACAAGAAGGGCGCATCGGCGGCCTCGCTGGCGGCATATGTCTTTTCGGTGTGCCAGGGCGCGCTGCTCGCGTCGCGCATGACGGGCCGCGCCGAAGACTTCGACGAAGCCATCGCGCAGCTCAAGAGTTCATTGCCCGGTTGACGCCGGGCGGATCGCAGGCACGCATCGACGTGCTTATTTTTTGACCCTGTTGCCTACCGATTGGATGGTAGGCTTGCCACAAGGAGCATCTTCATGAAAGCCGTCATTTCCGCCTACGCCCGCTCGCCGTTCCACTTCGCGAAGAAGGGCGCACTTGCGGAGGTTCGCCCCGACACGCTGGCCGCCGGCGTGGTGAGCGGCCTGCTGCAGAGCACCGATCTCGATCCCGCGCTGCTCGAAGACATCGTTCTCGGATGCGCCTACCCTGAAGCCTCGCAGGGCAACAACCTCGCGCGCATCGTCGGCTTGCTGGCGGGGCTGCCGCACGAGGTGGGCGGCATGACGGTGAACCGCTTCTGCGGCTCGTCGATGCAGGCCGTGCACATTGCCGCGGCGCAGATCGAGGCGGGCATGGGCGAGGCCTTTTTGTGCGTGGGGGTGGAGTCGATGACGATGGTGCCGCAGGGCGGCTTCAACTTCTCTCCCAACCCCGAGCTGAAGGAAAGCACCGACGCCTACATCTCGATGGGCGAGACGGCCGAGAACGTTGCGCAGCGCTGGAACGTGAGCCGCGCCGACCAGGAGGCCTTTGCGGTCGAGTCGCACCGCAAGGCCGCGGCCGCGCGCGCTGAGGGCCGGCTGGCAGGAGAGATCGTGCCGGTGCGGCTGGCATCCGGCGACGTGATCGATGCGGACGGCTGCATTCGGCCGAGCACCTCGCCCGAGGCGCTGGCGGGCCTGAAGCCGGCGTTCCGCCCCGATGGCGTGGTAACGGCCGGCACCTCGTCGCCGCTCACCGACGGCGCTGCGGTGGTGCTCGTTACCAGCGACGCCTTTGCAGCAAAGCACAACCTGCAGCCGCTGGCCCGCATCAGGTCCTTCGCGACGGTGGGCGTGGACCCGGCAATCATGGGCATCGGCCCGATTCCCGCGACGCGCAAGGCGCTGGCATGCGCGGGCTTGAGCGCCGCCGATCTTGATGTGATCGAACTCAATGAAGCCTTCTCGTCGCAGGCGCTGGCCTGCATTCGCGACCTGGGGCTCGATCCGGCCAAGGTCAATCTCGACGGTGGAGGGCTTGCCATCGGCCATCCACTGGGTGCGACGGGTGCGCGCATCACCGGCAAGGCCGCGGCCCTGCTGGCGCGCGAGAAGGGCCGCTACGCGCTGGCCACGCAATGCATCGGCGGTGGGCAGGGCATTGCCACCATCCTCGAACGCGTCTGAAGGTTGGAGAATGCGCGCAGGCACTACAAGGAACCCTCATGGCGGCACTCCCTGACGACCCCGGCGCCAAGCGCGCGCTGTACCTCGAAGACCTGTCGGTCGGCGATCGTTTCCGCAGCGGCGAGCACACGCTGGACGCGGCGCAGATCAAGGCCTTTGCGCTCCAGTTCGATCCGCAGCCTTTCCACACCGACGAAGAGGCCGCGAAGAACACCTTCTTCGGCGGTCTCGCGGCAAGCGGCTGGCACACGGCGGCGCTTACCATGAAGCTGCTGGTGGAGAGCGGCATTCCATTGGCGGACGGCATCATCGGTTCAGGCGGCGAACTGCAATGGCCCAAGCCCACGCGGCCAGGCGACGTGCTGCATGTGGAGGGCGAGGTGGTCGAAATCGTTCCGTCGCGTTCCAAGCCCGGCCGCGCGATGGTGACGATGCGCTGCCGCACCCTCAACCAGAACGGCGATGTGCTGCAGAACTTCGCGCCCAAGCTGGTGGTGCACGCCAGGCCTGCGTAGGCCTTGTTGTTCTTCTTCTACTCAGTCTTGGCGCCGGCCGAAAGTGCGCGCATCTCTTCAGCGCTGAAGCCGGCGCGCTCGCGTGCCTCGAAGTTGAACGGCGGCTTCAGGCGCGGCGCTTCGTAATGCGCCACGAGCTCGGGGTAGGTCTGTTCGGGGTCGCGGCCGGCGCGATCGCAAAGCCAACGGTACCAACGGTTGCCGATCGCAACATGGCCCACCTCGTCGCGCAGGATGATGTCGAGGATCTCGACCGCGCGCAGCGCATCGGGCGTGTTGACGCGCTTGAGCTTCGCCTGGATGAGCGGCGTGGCGTCGAGTCCGCGGGCCTCGAGCGTGCGCGGCACCAGCGCCATGCGCGCGAGCACGTCGTCCTTGGTCTTCTCGCACATGCTCCAGAGCCCGTCGTGGCCCGGAAAGTCGCCGTAGCGGTATCCCATGCCCTGCAGGTGCGCATGCAGCAGCGTGAAGTGCTGGGCCTCCTCGTCGGCCACGCGCAGCCAGTCGCGGTAGTAGGCCTCGGGCATGCCGTCGTAGCGCCACACCGCGTCGAGCGCGAGGTTGATGGCATTGAACTCGATGTGGCAGATCGAATGGATCAGCGCGGCGCGGCCTTCGGGCGTGAAGGGGGAGCGCTTTTGCACGGCGGTGGCGGCCACGCGCACCGGCCGTTCGGGGCGGCCCGGCACGCCAACATCGTCCCCTTCGGTCCGCAGGGATTCAAGTGCTATGGATTCGGTAGCTGCCAGTGCAGCCGTGGCGCGTGTCGCAGCCACCTTGGCTTCAGGGTCGGTCAGTCGCAGCGCGGCCAACGCGCTCAATCGGGGGTGCATCCCTACAATTCTAGTTTTTGCCCCGTTCGGAGACCTTCACGATGGCCCTTTATGAACTCGACGGCGTTGCGCCGCAACTCGGCACCGGCGCATGGGTGGCCGACAGCGCGGAAGTGATCGGCAACGTGAAGTTGGGTGAAAACGCGAGCATCTGGTTTGGCGCGGTGCTGCGCGGAGACAACGAGACGATGACCATCGGTCGCAACAGCAACGTGCAAGACATGTCGATGCTGCATTCGGACCCGGGCAGCCCACTGACCATCGGCGAGAACGTCACCATCGGCCACCAGGTCATGCTGCACGGCTGCACCATTGGCGACAACTCGCTGATCGGCATCCAGGCCGTGGTCTTGAATAACGCGAAGATCGGCCGCAACTCGATTGTCGGCGCCGGCAGCGTCGTGACCGAAGGCAAGGAGTTTCCCGACAACTCGCTGATCTTCGGTTCGCCCGCCAAGGTCATGCGCACGATCAGCGACGAAGACGCCGCCCGCTTGCGCCACGGCTCCGAACATTACGTAGCAAACGCCGTTCGTTATGCGAAGGGCTTGAAAAAAATCGCCTGACCCCATTCAGGCACAACCGAAAGAAATCCGTTTTGAGCGAGCTGCACAAATTCCTGTTCGATGGCCTGCCGGTGCGCGGCGTGATCGTGCGCCTGACAGATGCGTGGCAGGAAATCCTGGCGCGGCGCGCCTCCAACACCACCACCGGCGCCTATCCGCCGCCCGTGGCCGAGCTGCTCGGCGAAATGACCGCCGCGGCCACGCTGATGCAGGCCAACATCAAGTTCAACGGCTCGTTGATCCTGCAGATCTTCGGCGACGGCCCGGTCAAGGTGGCCGTGGCCGAGGCCAAGCCCGACCTGAGCCTGCGTGCCACCGCCAAGGTCATCGGCGAGCTGCCGGCCGATGCGCGCCTGCCCGACATGGTCAACGAGAACAACAAGGGCCGCTGCGCGATCACGCTCGACCCCAAGGACAAGCTGCCGGGCACGACGCCCTACCAGGGCGTGGTGCCGCTCTTCGACGACGACGGCGAGAAGCTCGGCAAGCTGAGCGACGTGCTGCAGCACTACATGCTGCAGAGCGAGCAGCTCGACACCACGCTGGTGCTCGCGGCCGACGACAAGGTGGCCGCGGGCCTGTTGATCCAGCGCCTGCCGGTCAAGGGCGAGGGCAATCTCGAAGGTTCGTCGGGTGGTACTTCCGACAAGGACCACGATCAGGCCAACGAAGACCAGATCGGCCGCAACGAGGACTACAACCGCATCTCGATTCTGGCGTCGACCCTGACGCGCGACGAGCTGCTGACGCTCGACGTCGAGACTATTCTTCGCCGCCTGTTCTGGGAAGAGAAGCTGCTGCGCTTCGAACCGCAGATGGGCTTGCTCGGCCCGCACTTTGCCTGCACCTGCGGACGCGACCGCGTGGCGCAGATGATCCGCGGGCTCGGCGTGCAGGAAGCCGAAGAAATCTTGGCCGAGCGCGGCGACATCGAGGTGGGCTGCGACTTCTGCGGCAAGCAGTACCGCTTCGATGCGGTCGACACGGCGCAGATATTCACGCCGCCTGGCGACCAAGTGCCCGCGAGCCCCGTGGTGCAATAGGTCGCGGGGCCTTCCTCGCGCTCGTCGCGCTCGCTCAGGCGGGCTGCCGCAGCACCTTGATCATTGCGGCCAGTCGCTCGTTCGCAAGGCCTGCGCCCAGCGCGCGGTCGAACAAGCCCATCAGGAAATCCGGAAAGCTCGCGTCGAGCTTTGCCTCGCGCGCCTGCTTCACGAAGAGCCGGCCGGAGCCCGCGCAGGTGGCCATCGAGCTTTCGGGCTCGCCGTAGCGGCCGGCGTGGATGGCTTGTCCCTCGGCATCGATCATTTCGCCGAGCACCGGAGAAATCGCGCCGATCATCTGCGAGAACTCGTTCACCTTCAATCCTTCGGATTCGCAGATGCGCACGCCGTGGAAAAACCCGCTCATGGCGCCGAACATGCACGAGAGCGTGGCGAGGTCCCAGGCCGCCGCGTTGCCGATGGGCTCGCCCATGTACAGGATGTTTCCTGCGATGGCTTCGAGCACCGGCCGGCAACTCGCCAGCGCGCGCTCTTCGCCGGAGATGAAAAGCGGCGTGTCGGGCCGGCCGATCTGGCCGGGCGTGGCGAGCAGGGCGCCGTCGAGGTAGGCCACGCCGCTCAGGGCGGCCCAGTCGTCGCGTGCATCCTGCGGCGTGCCGGTGCTCAACTGCACCAGCACCTTGCCGCGCAGCGCATCGGCCACGCCGGGCGTGGCCAGGATCGACCGGGAGGCCGCGTAGTCGGCCACGCAGACCAGCACCACGGGGCTGGCCTGGACGGCCGCAAGGGCGCTGGGCGCGAGCACGGTGCCTTGGCTGAGGATGGGTGTAGCGCGCTCGGCGGTGCGGTTCCACACCGTCAGCGTGTGCCGGGATTGAAGCGCTCGGGCGAGTGCGATGCCCATGGGGCCGAGGCCGATGAGGGAAACGTCGGTCATGTGTTCGTTCTTTCTTTTTGATTGCAATTCAAGTTCAGGCGGCGGCCGGCGTGAGGTTCTGGCCCAGGCCGCCATCGACCGTGAGCCGCGCCCCTGTCGTGAAGGTCGCCTCGAAGGCGAAGAAGAGCACCGCGCGGGCCACCTCTTCGGCCGTGCCGTGGCGCCGCATCGGCGTGATCTGGTCGCCCAGGCGGATGAACTCGGCGCGCTCCTCTGCCGTCGCATCGGCGATGCCGAGCGTGGGCGTGTCGATGAAGCCGGGGCTCACCACGTTGACCCGGATGCCGCGTCCCACCAGCTCCGCCGCAAAGCCCGAGGCGAAGGAACGCAGCGCGGCCTTGGTCGCGCTGTAGACGCTCAGGCCATGCATGCCGCCCTTGTCCGCGATGGACGAGGTAACGACGATGGCGCTGCCCGCGCGCATCAGCGGCACGAGGCGCTGCACGGTGAAGAACGGGCCCTTGGTGTTGATCGCGAAAGCGCGGTCGTAGCCGGCTTCGGTCACCTGCTCGAAGGGCTCCAGCGTCGAGATGCCCGCGTTGATGTGCAGCAGGTCGATGTGGCCGAGCTTTTCGCGGGCGAGCGCCGCGAGCGCGTCGATGTCGGCTAGCGAGCCGGTGTCCGACGCCACGACATGGGCGCGGGGCCCCAGGGTGCGGCGCGCGGCTTCGAGGTTCTTCGGGTTCAGGCCTGTCACGAGCACTTCGGCGCCGCCTTCGAGCAGCGCCTGGGCGGTGGCCAGGCCCATGCCGATGGTGCCGCCGGTAATGACGGCCTTCTTGCCGGCGTATTTGTTGTTCGCAGGGGAGTCCATGGATCGCGAGTCTTGAGTGGTTGTATTCATGGCTGCGGATGATCCGGAAAGCGGCCGACCCGGTCGCGCACATTCGGCCGCGGTGCAGCACGAACGGACGAAGGCGCGCGAGCATGCTTTGCCGGCACGCCGGATAATTGCCCGATGAGCGATCGCGCCCCCTCCGACACCCATCTGAACGTGCACGTGCGCCACACGCCCGGCGGCGTGGTCGGCTTCGAGGCCGTGCCCGACCACCGCATCAAGGTGCATGCGGGCGCGCCCGTCAACGGTGCTTGCAAGCTGCACAAGTTCCGCTACACGCGCGGTGACATCGACATCCTGCCCGCCGGCAGCTCCGACGTCTGGCACGAGGACGCTGCCAGCACGTCGCTGGTGGTGCACATGCCGCCCTCGCTGCTGCAGCGCACCGCCGAGGAAATGGGCCTGCCGGCCGACCGCGCGAGCCTGGCGGAGCGCCATCAGCTGCGCGATGCGCACATCGAGCACATTGCATGGGCGCTCGACGCCGAACGGCGCGCCGGCTTTCCCAACGGCACCCTCTACGCGGACAGCCTGGGCACCGCGTTGGCGGCGCACCTGCTCGGCGGACACCGCCTGCACGAAACCGCACCGGTGCAGGGGCTCACCCGTCCGCAGCTGCGCCGCGTGACCGACTACATCGAAACCCACCTGGAGGGCGATCTTTCGCTGGCCAGGCTGGCCGAGGTGGCGGGCCTGAGCGCATCGCACCTGAAGACGCAGTTCAAGCGCTCCACGGGCTTGCCGGTGCATGAATACGTGGTTCACCGGCGCGTCGACCGTGCGCGCGGCCTGCTGGTGCGCAGCGGCATGGCTGCGAGCCAGGTGGCGCTGGAAAGCGGCTTTGCGCACCAGAGCCACATGGCGCGCTGCATGCGCCGCGTGCTCGGCGCCACGCCGAGCGAGGTTCGGCGCGCCGGCTAGCCACGGCCGACGCAGCCCGTCAGCCTCGGCGGGATGTCAGCGCGGAACCGCGTCGTCGAAATCGCTGAACGAGATATCGGGTGCACTCGTGTTGTGGCGCGAAGGCAGGCTGCGCCCGAAGCGCATCTGCGTGCCGCTCAGCGCCTTCACTTCAGGCAGGGGCAGCACCTGCTCCGCGGCATCGGGGGATTCCCGCCACCGCACCTCGCTCACGTCGGCATTGTCGGCCGCAACGTACATCGAGCGCAGCACCGCAAAGGGCCGTGTATCGGCGGTCGGCGAAGAAAGCCTGACATCGAGCGCGGTGCGCGTGCGGCTGATTTCGGACACCTTGGCCACGGCGCTGCCGCCCCTGGCAAAGCGCAGGTGAATGGCCAGCGGCTTGGGCACGATGCGGATCGATGCAATGTCGACCACCGGCCTGCTGTCTTGCTCGACCGGGCCGAGCAGGAACGACGAGCCATACACGCCGTCGCCGAAGCGTTCTTCCGGCAGCGGCTTGATGCGCCAGTAGCCGTCTGCCGGGTAGAGCACCAGCGCCTCGAGCACCTTGCCTTCTTCTTTGCGGAAGATCTGCAGCAGGTGAAAGCCGCGGTCGGTGCGCGCGCCCACGCGCACCGGCACCTGCTGCGGGCGCCAGAAGCTGGGCAGCGTCATGCCGACGATGCGCCACTGCGCGTCGTCGAGCAGTACCACGCGGCGCGGCTTGAACTTGTGCGCGGGATCGGTGGGGTGCGCACCGCCGTCGAAGTTGCAGCCCGAAAAGTCGGGCGCGGTGATGTCCTTGCCGATGCTGTCCAGGTATGCCGGCTGCAGCGCCTCGATGCGCATGCGCCGGATGCCTTCGCCGCTCAGCACCAGCGAGACGTTGTCTTCTTCGGCACAAGCGGTGGTCGTGGTGGCGTTTTCCACGGTGGCGGCAACCGGCGCCGCCGTAGCGGTTCCGGCTGCCAGCAGGGCCGGGCCGACGAGACAAAGAAGACGGGCAAGACGAGAGATACCAAGCGGGAACATCAGATCTCCGAGTTGGGTTTTGACGGGTTATCGCGGCGGCCAAGGAGGTCGCTGAACAGACGATGTTCGCATTCCGGGTCGGAGCATTTCTCGCAAGGCCATGACCAGGAGGTGGGTTTCGCGTCGCCGCGGCTTCCTCGTGCCCGGGCCTGGCCTTCGTTGCCGGCGATGGAGTTGATGGCGTTCCAGGCATTGGAGAGTCTTTCACCGCCGCTGCCATGCACCACGGCGAATGAAAGCCCGGCGCCCGACAACGCCGCGCGCACCAGCGTGTCCGTCGGCTCGCGCGCGTGGTCGCCGTCGCGCATCGCATCGGCAACCCAGGGGATGTCGAGCGCGGTGAGCAGCGTGATGGCATAGCGCCGCTGGGCAGCGAGCGCATCGGCGTAAAGGGATGTGTCGCCGAACAGTTGCTCGCTGTACACCGCGGTCATGAGCGCCCTGGTGTCGGCCACCACCGCGCCCGAGGCGGCCGCGGCGTCGATGCGGCGCGTTTGCTCGTTGGCGATGGCGCGTTGCTCATCGGGGCGAGGCGTGCGGCCTTCGCGTTCGCACCACTCGCGCAGGTATTCCGCCACCAGCGTGGCTGCAATGCCGCGCTCCTGCAGGCGCTGCACGAGCGCGCGGGCGAGCTCGGTCTTGCCCGTGCTCTCGGCGCCCAGCAGTGCAATGACGCAGCCAACCGGCAGCATGGGCGTCATGCGCGCGCGGCCTCATCGTGCATGCGCGAGCGCCATGCAAGAAAACCCGCCAGGCTGAGCACCGCGAACACCGCGTAGAGCCCGACGGTGAGCCACAGGCCCTTGTGGACGAACAGGCCCACGCTCACGATGTTCACCGCCAGCCACACCAGCCAGTTCTCGATGAACTTGCGCCCGAGCAGGAACTGGCCGACCAGGCTGAGCCCGGTGGCGAAGCCGTCCCACCAGGGCACATCGCTGTCGGTGAAGCGGTGCAGGAAGAGGGCGACCGCCGGCCACGCCACCGCGCAGGCCACCAGCGCAAAAGCAATGCCGCGCGGCGACAGCCGGCTGACACGCAGTGCGCTGCCGTCGGCGCGGTGGCCCCGCAGCCATTGAAACCAGCCCCAGAACGCGACGACCGCGAAGAACACCTGAAGCGAGGCGTCGCCATAAATGCGCGCCTCTGCGAACACCGCCACGTAAAGCAGCGAGCTGACGATGGCGAGCGGCCAGCCCCAATGGATTTCGCGCATGTTGCAGCCGACCATGGCCAGCGCCAGGACGGCAGCGACGAGTTCGAGCCAGCTGACCGGAGAGCCCCAGAGCGCGAAGGCGGGGGCCGAGAAGAACTCGGGCATCGAGAGTGCCGTTTCGATCAGTGTGTGACTTGAACGAACACTTCGTTGGGCTTGACCATGCCCAGTTCCTGCCGGGCACGCTCCTCGACCATTTCGAGCCCCACCTTGAGGTCGTTGACCTCCGAAGCCAGCCGCTCGTTGGTGACGGCGGCCTTGGCATTGGCCTCTTTCTGCGCGGCCAGCTTGGTCTGGAGCTGCGACACATCGCGCACGCTGCCGCGCCCGTTCCACAGCTGCCACTGCAGGATAACCAGCAGCAGCAACAGCACGATGGGTGGAACGAGGCGCGAGCGCATGCCGCCGGTGCCGAGCGCTACTTCAGGTTGTAGAACGCGCCGCGGCCAGGGTAGCTGGCGATGTCACCGAGGTCTTCCTCGATGCGCAGCAGCTGGTTGTACTTGGCGATGCGGTCGGAGCGCGAGAGCGAACCGGTCTTGATCTGGCCCGCGTTGGTGCCCACCGCGATGTCGGCGATGGTGCTGTCCTCGGTTTCGCCCGAGCGGTGCGAAATGACGGCCGTGTAGCCCGCGCGCTTGGCCATCTCGATGGCGGCGAAGGTTTCGGTCAGCGTGCCGATCTGGTTGATCTTGATAAGGATCGAGTTGGCAATGCCCTTGTCGATGCCTTCCTGCAGGATCTTGGTGTTGGTGACGAACAGGTCGTCGCCCACCAGCTGCACGCGCTTGCCGAGGCGCTCGGTGAGCAGCTTCCAGCCGTCCCAGTCGCCTTCGTGCATGCCGTCTTCAATGCTGATGATCGGGTACTTGTCGACCCAGGTGGCCAGCATGTCGGCCCAGTTCCCGGCCGACAGCGTGAGGTTCTCGCCGGAGAGCACGTAGTTGCCGTCCTTGTAGAACTCGCTGGCTGCGCAGTCGAGGCCGAGTGCAATCTGCTCGCCCGCCACGAAGCCGGCCTTGTCGATGGCTTCGAGAATCAGCTGGATGGCCGCTTCATGGCTTTCGACGCTGGGCGCGAAACCGCCTTCGTCGCCGACCGCCGTGCTGATGCCGCGATCGCCCAGGATCTTCTTGAGCGCATGGAACACCTCGGCGCCGTAACGCACGGCTTCGCGGAAGCTCGGGGCGCCCACGGGGATGATCATGAACTCTTGCAGGTCGAGGCTGTTGTTGGCGTGCGCGCCGCCGTTGATGACGTTCATCATCGGCACCGGCAGCTGCATGCCGCCCATGCCGCCGAAATAGCGGTACAGCGGCAGGCCCGACTCTTCGGCCGCGGCGCGTGCCACGGCCATCGAAACGGCGAGGGTCGCATTGGCGCCCAGGCGGCCCTTGTTGTCGGTGCCGTCCAGGTCGATCATCGTGCGGTCGAGGAATGCCTGTTCGCTCGCGTCGAGGCCGAGCACGGATTCCGAGATCTCGGTGTTGATGTTCTCCACCGCCTTGAGCACGCCCTTGCCGAGATAGCGCTTCTTGTCGCCGTCGCGCAGCTCGATGGCTTCGCGCGAACCGGTCGATGCGCCCGAGGGCACGGCTGCGCGGCCCATGGTGCCGGATTCGAGCAGCACGTCGCACTCGACTGTGGGGTTGCCTCGGCTGTCGAGGATTTCGCGGCCGACGATGTCTACGATTGCACTCATGCGTTTCTCTTTCTTTGCAGTCTCGAATTCAGATGATCAAACGCCTTCGACCGCGACCATGCGCATGACGGCGGCACCGGCGCGCGCTTCGCGGGCCTTCAGGTATTCGGGTGTTTCATAGAAAGCCTTGGCCTTCTCGAAGCTGGGGAACTTGAGGATGACGATGCGCGAAGGCGACCAGTCGCCCTCGAGCACTTCGACCTGGCCGCCGCGCACGCACACTTCGGCACCGTGCGCCTGCATGGCGGCACTCGACCATTTCTTGTATTCCTCGTACTGCGCCGGGTTGGTGACCTCGACGTGGGCGATGACATAACCACTGCTCATGATTGAAAGACATCCTCTAGAAATGCGTTTTTCTTGGTGACCCGGTCGAGCGCCAGCAGGGTTTCGAGCAGGGCCTTCATGTGCTTGAGCGGCACGGCGTTGGGGCCGTCGCTCAGTGCCTTGGCCGGATCGGGGTGCGTCTCCATGAAGAGGCCGGCCACGCCCACGGCCACCGCCGCGCGCGACAGCACCGGCACCATTTCGCGCTGGCCGCCCGAGCTCGTGCCCTGGCCGCCCGGCAATTGCACCGAGTGCGTGGCGTCGAACACCACGGGGGCGCCAGTCTCGCGCATGATGGCGAGGGAACGCATATCCGACACCAGGTTGTTGTAACCAAAGCTCGCGCCGCGCTCGCAGGCCATGAAGCTGTCTTCGGGCAGGCCCGCTTCCTTGGCGGCCGCGCGCGCCTTGTCGATCACGTTCTTCATGTCGTGCGGCGCAAGGAACTGGCCCTTCTTGATGTTCACCGGCTTGCCCGACTGCGCCACCGCGCGAATGAAGTCGGTCTGGCGGCACAGGAAGGCGGGGGTCTGCAGCACATCGACCACCTTGGCGGCCTCGGTGATGTCGTCTTCGGTGTGCACGTCGGTCAGCACGGGCAGGCCGAGTTCGCGCTTCACCTTGGCAAGAATTTCCAGGCCCTTTTCGCGGCCCGGGCCGCGGAAGCTGGTGCCCGAAGACCGATTGGCCTTGTCGAAGCTGCTCTTGAAGATGAACGGAATGCCGAGCGAGGAAGTGATTTCCTTCAGCGTGCCGGCGGTGTCCATCTGCAGTTGCTCGGATTCGACCACGCAGGGGCCGGCGATCAGGAAGAAGGGCTGGTCCAGCCCGATGTCGAATCCGCAGAGTTTCATGCGACTGCCTTCAGGTTTTTGGTACCGCCCGCGCTGCGGGCCTTGTGGTCGAGCGCCGCCTTGATGAAGGCGTTGAAGAGCGGATGGCCGCTCCACGGGGTCGACTTGAATTCGGGGTGGAACTGCACGCCCATGTACCAGGGATGCACGTCTTGCGGCAGCTCGACGATTTCGGTCAGGTGCTCGCGCTGCGTGAGCGCGGAAATCACCAGGCCCGCGGCGCGCAGTTCGTCCAGGTAGTTGACGTTGGCTTCGTAGCGATGGCGGTGGCGCTCGGTCACCACGTCGCCGTAGATGCTGTGGGCCAGCGTGCCGGCCGAAACGTCTGAGCTTTGCGCGCCCAGGCGCATGGTGCCGCCGAGGTCGGACTTCTCGTTGCGCGTCTTCACGGTGCCGTCGGCGTCCTTCCACTCGGTGATCAGCGCGATCACGGGGCAGGGCGTCTCGGGGTCGAATTCGGTGCTGTTGGCGTTCTTCAGGCCCGCCACGTGGCGGGCGTATTCGATGGTGGCCACCTGCATGCCCAGGCAGATGCCGAGGTAGGGCACCTTGCCTTCGCGCGCAAAGCGGGCGGCCGAGATCTTGCCCTCGACGCCGCGCTGGCCAAAACCGCCTGGCACCAGGATGGCGTCGTACTTGGCAAGGCGCGAAACGTCTTGCGGCGAAATGGTTTCGGAGTCGATGTAGTCGATCTTCACGCGCGCATGGTTCTTCATGCCTGCGTGGCGCAGTGCTTCGTTCAGCGACTTGTAGCTGTCCGACAGGTCGACGTACTTGCCGACCATCGCAATGCTCACTTCCTGCTGCGGATGCTCGACTTCGTAGACCAGCTCGTCCCAGCGGTTGAGCTTGGCCGGCGGCGTGTTGATGCGCAGCTTGTCGCAAATGAGGCCATCGAGGCCCTGCTCGTGCAGCATGCGCGGCACCTTGTAGATGGTGTCCACGTCCCACATCGAGATCACGCCCCATTCGGGTACGTTCGAGAACAGCGAGATCTTGGCGCGCTCGTCGTCGGGAATCGGGCGGTCGGCGCGGCACAGCAGCGCATCGGCCTGGATACCGATGGCGCGCAGCTCCTTGGCAGTGTGCTGCGTGGGCTTGGTCTTGAGCTCGCCGGCGGCGGCAATCCAGGGCACGTAGCTCAGGTGCACGAAGGCCGAGTTGTTCGGGCCCATGCGCAGGCTCATCTGGCGCACGGCCTCCAGGAAGGGCAGCGATTCGATGTCGCCCACGGTGCCGCCGATTTCGACGATGGCCACGTCGACCTCATGCGGGGTGCCGAGGCCGGCGCCGCGCTTGATGTATTCCTGGATCTCGTTGGTGATGTGCGGGATCACCTGTACCGTCTTGCCGAGGTAGTCGCCGCGGCGCTCTTTCTCGAGCACGGTCTTGTAGATCTGGCCGGTCGTGAAGTTGTTGGCCTTGCGCATCCGCGTGGTGATGAAGCGCTCGTAGTGGCCGAGGTCGAGGTCGGTTTCGGCGCCGTCGTCGGTAACGAACACTTCGCCATGCTGGAACGGTGACATCGTGCCGGGATCGACATTGATGTACGGATCGAGCTTGATGAGGGTGACCTTGAGGCCGCGCGATTCGAGGATCGCGGCGAGGGAGGCGGAGGCGATTCCCTTGCCAAGGGAAGATACGACACCACCGGTGACGAAGACAAATTTGGTCATGCCAGTTCCGGACCATAGATCCGGGCAGTGGGAAATTCCGATTATAGGTGTCCCCTTTGCGTCCCTTCGGACGAGGGCCATCCCATTCCTGATCTTGTCGGTATGTGAGCAACAATATGACTCATGCAAGATCTCGCCGGCAAACACATCGTCCTGGGCCTTACCGGTGGTATCGCCTGCTACAAGTCGGCGGAGCTGTGCCGCCTGTTCGTGAAGGCGGGCGCCACCGTCCAGGTCGTGATGACCGAGGCGGCCGAGCAGTTCATCACGCCGGTCACGATGCAGGCGCTTTCTGGGCGAACGGTCTACACCTCGCAGTGGGACACGCGCGAGCCCAACAGCATGCCGCACATCAACCTGAGCCGCGAGGCCGATGCCATCGTGCTCGCGCCCTGCAGCGCCGACTTCATTGCGCGGCTCGTGCAGGGCAGGGCCGACGACCTGCTGAGCCTGATGTGCCTGGCCCGCCCGATGGACCGGGTGCCGCTTTTGATTGCGCCGGCCATGAATCGCGAAATGTGGGCGCACCCCGCCACCCAGCGCAACCTGATGCAGGTGGCGGCCGACGGTGCCACAGTGCTCGGCGTGGGCAGCGGCTGGCAGGCCTGCGGCGAGACGGGCGACGGCCGCATGCTGGAGCCGGCGCAGCTGCTCGAAGACATCACCGCCTTCTTCGCGCCCAAGCTTCTTGCGGGCCAGAAGCTGCTCGTGACCGCGGGCCCCACCTTCGAGCCGCTCGATCCGATACGCGGCATTACCAATCATTCGTCGGGCAAGATGGGTTTTGCCATTGCGCGCGCGGCGCACGAGGCCGGAGCCGAAGTCACGCTGGTGGCCGGCCCGGTGCATTTGCCGACCCCGCGCGGGGTGAGTCGCATCGACGTGCTTTCGGCGCAGGACATGCTCGAAGCGACCCTGCATGCGGCGCAGTCTGCTAGCATTTTCGTAGCAACCGCCGCCGTCGCGGACTGGCGCCCGGCGACGCACAGCGAACAAAAGATCAAGAAGGACGGCAGCGGCAAGACGCCCGTGCTGAATTTCGTCGAGAACGCCGACATCCTCCTTGCGGTGGCGAAGAGCGAGCGCGCGCAGTCCCGCAAGCTGTTCTGCGTGGGGTTCGCGGCCGAAAGCGAGAACCTGGCCGAGCACGCCAAGGCCAAGCGCCAGCGCAAGGGAATTCCGCTCCTGGTCGGCAACATCGGCCCGCTGACCTTCGGCCAGGACGACAATGCGCTGCTGCTGGTGGATGCCAACGGCACCCGCGAGTTGCCGCGCGCACCCAAGCTCACCCTGGCGCGCGAACTCATGACCGAGATTGCCGCACGCCTGCCCGACTGGAGAGTCTGATGAATCCCCAATGGAACACGCCGCCGAACGGCGATTTCGCCAGCTACGTGGAACGGCTGTCGGCCCAGGCCGCATTGCCCAAGCGGGCCGCGCACGACGGCGACCATGGGCTGGACGTCGGCATCACGCCCGCGCCGGGCGCGCAGGGCACCGCGGCGGCGCAGCGGCGGTCGGCTTCGAACGAAGACACCGCCGCGCCGGCCGGGGCGTTCACGCCCGGCGCGCTCAAGGTCATGGCCGCGGTGGGCGGGCTGGTGCTCCTGGTGCTGTGGTCGGCCGGCGTGCCGTTTTTCGCGCTGGTCTTGCTGGCAGGGGCTGCGTTCTGGCTCTTCAGCAAGTTCAAGGGCCTGAAGCTCACGCCCGGCGTCGCCAAGTGGCAGCAGGTGCTCGAGGAAGCCGCCCGCAAGCAAAGAGAACAGCAACAAAAGCAAGGCAAGTAGAAGTGAAAGTAGACGTTCGTATCCTCGATCCACGCATGGTGGATCAATTGCCCGCCTATGCCACGCCCGGCAGCGCAGGGCTCGATCTCAGGGCCTGCCTCGATGCGCCGATCACGCTGGAGCCCAACGCCTGGCAGCTCGTGGGCACGGGCATCGCGATCCACCTGGCCGACCCAGCCTATGCCGCGCTGATCCTTCCGCGCTCGGGCCTCGGCCACAAGCACGGCATCGTGCTGGGCAACCTCGTGGGCCTGATCGACAGCGACTACCAGGGCGAGCTGAAGATCAGCGCCTGGAACCGCAGTGACACGCCTTTTGTGCTGCAGCCGATGGAGCGGCTCGCGCAGCTCGTGATCGTGCCGGTGGTACAGGCGCAGTTTCGCGTGGTCACAGAATTTGCAGCCTCGCAACGCGGCGAAGGCGGCTATGGGTCGACCGGCAAGCACTGACAGCCTTGCTGGCCACTCCCTCGTAGCCCGGATCGTATCGGGCCAGTAAAGATCGGAACCCACCAGCTCGCGGTGCGCTCCTACATGCCGGTGTGTGTCGGGCGTCATCCCGCTTGCGGGAAAGGCGTTAAACACAAGCTTAGGCTGGGTGCATTCGGATGCACCGGCTATTTCCGAGGAGCCATCAACATGAAAATCTCAACGCGCTTCGTTTCCATCGGCGCTTCCGTGCTGGCACTTGCCACGCTCACGGCCTGCGTCGCTCCCGCGCCGGTCTATCACACGACGCGCTATCCCTACCAGGCACCGCCGCAGGCCGTTCCGTACCAGGAAGCGGCGTACGTCGAATACGGCCATGTGGCCAACATCGAAGTGCTGCGCAGCGAAACCTGGGCACCGGCACCACCGGCGGTGGCGCGGTGGCAGGCGGTGTCGTCGGCGGTGTGGTGGGCAATCAGTTTGGCCATGGCAGTGGCCGCGCCGCAGCCACCGCCCTGGGCATTGTGGGCGGTGCGCTCCTGGGCAACACCATCGAAGCCCAGAACAACGGGCCCCGCGCCTACGAAAGCTATCGCATCTCCGTGCAAACCGACCGCGGCGGCTATCGTGCGTTCGACGTGCAGCATCCGGGCGACCTGCGCATTGGCGACCGCGTTCGCATCGACAACGGCCAGCTCTCGCGCATGTAGGCCGTTTTTCCAGGGCGCTTTCACGAGCAGCAAAAAGCCGGGCAGTGCCCGGCTTTTTGTTGGCTGCAGCGGCTTTCCCGTTCGCCGGTTTCAGTGCAGCAGATCGTTGCCGGGGGCGGTCGGCGGCACCTTGAAGAAGGCCGTGCCTGCCGTTCCGCTGCCGACTTCTTCTTCGGTGGCTTCGCGCACCGAACGCACCGTGATGTCGAGGCGGATCGCAATGCCCGCGAGCGGATGGTTGCCGTCGAGCACCAGGTGGTCGGGGTAGATCTCGGCCACGGTGTAGATCACGTCCTTGGGCATGTCTTCGCTCACGCCCTTGGGCAGAGCGGCGCCGTCGAAGGTCATGCCTTCTTCGGTGCCTTCAGGGAACAGCGAACGGGGCTCGAGAAAGAGCAACTGGTCGTTGAAGTCGCCGAAGCCCTGCTCGGGCTCCAGCTGCAGTTGCACCCGGGCGCCGGGCTCATGGCCCTGCAGGGCGGCTTCGATCACGTCGAAGAGGTCGTCGCCACCCACCATGAATTCCACGGGCTCATCGAGCACGTCAAGCACTTCGCCCAAAGTGTCTTTCATCGTCCAGGTCAGGCCGACCACGCATTGTTCAGAGATTTCCATTGCAGAATTCTCCCATGGAGATTACACAACCGCTGCCGTTGCTCGGCGGCCTGAGCGCCGCGCAGTTCATGCGGCGGTATTGGCAGAAAAAGCCCTTGCTCGTGCGCCAGGCCATACCCGCCATGGTGCCACCGATCGAGCGCAGCGCTCTCTTTGCCCTGGCCGAGCGCGAGGACGTGGAATCGCGCCTCATCCGCCATGGCAAGACCGGCTGGACACTCAAGCACGGCCCGCTCGCACGCCGCGCGCTGCCGCCGCTCAAGCAGCCCGAATGGACGCTGCTGGTGCAGGGTGTCGACCTGCATCACGACGGCGTGCATGCGCTGCTGCAGCAGTTTCGCTTTCTGCCCGATGCGCGGCTCGACGACCTGATGATCAGCTACGCCAGCGACAAGGGCGGCGTGGGCGCGCATTTCGACAGCTACGACGTGTTTCTGCTGCAGGCGCAGGGCACGCGGCGATGGTCGATCGGCAAGCAGAGCGACTTGCGCCTGCAGCAGGGCGTGCCGCTCAAGATCCTCGAGCAATTCGAGCCCGAGCAGAGCTTTGTGCTCGAGCCGGGCGACATGCTCTATCTGCCGCCGCGCTATGCGCACGACGGCGCGGCCGTCGGCGACGACTGCATGACCTGCTCCATCGGCCTGCGGTCGTCCGCCGCGGGCGAGCTTGGCGCCGACCTGCTGGCGCGCATGGCGCAGGCCTATTCGGAAGCCCTGGAAGACGCCGGCCCCGCCGAGCTGGCGCGCTACCGCGATCCGACGCAGCCCGCCGTCGATGCGCCGGCCGCCATGCCCGCCGCATTGCAGGCCTTTGCGCGCAAGGCCGTCGATGCCGCGCTGCGCGACCCCGACGCCATCGACCGTGCACTGGGTGAATCGCTCACCGAGCCCAAGGCCAATGTCTGGTTCGATGAGGGCACTGAAGCGCCAAACGTGCTGCGCAGCGTGGCGCTCGACCGCCGCACGCGCATGCTTTACGACGCGCGGCATCTCTACATCAACGGTGAGAGCTTTCGCGCCGGCGGCGCCGATGCAACGCTGATGCGCAGGTTGGCGGACCAGCGCGCGCTCGGCCCGCGCGAACTGGCGCGCGCAAGCAGCGGCGCGCTCGCGCTGCTGGCCGAGTGGTGCGAGGCAGGGTGGCTGCATGCCGATTGAACCTACGACGGGGGCAGAGCCGCTCTTGCCCGAAGGCCGGTTCGATGGCCGCGAAGCCTTCGAAGGGCTTGTGCGGACAGCGCTTTCCGCCGCAGCCCGGCAAGGCTGGAGGGAACTGGTCTTGAGCGACCCCGACTTCGCCGATTGGCCCCTGGGCGAGCGCGCGAGCATCGAGGCGCTTCAGGCCTGGTCGGCCTCCGGCCGCCGCTTCGTTCTGTTGGCACAGCGCTTCGATGTAGTCGAACGTATTCATGCGCGCTTCGTTCCCTGGCGCCGCATGTGGGATCACATCATCGAGTGCCGCGCGGTGCGCGCGGAAGGCAGCAATGCGGTGCCCAGTGCCATATGGACGCCCGAGTGGTGCGCCCACCGCACCGACCCCGAGCGTAGCCGCGGCGTGAGCGGCTTCGACCCGCGTGCGCGGCGCGAGTTGCGGGAAGCCATCGATGAGTCATGGCGAGCGGGGCGGCCCGCCTTTCCGGCATCGACACTGGGCTTGTAAGCCAATGCCGCGAATGAGGGCGCGAGACACAAACGGGCAGTGATGCGGGTCTAGAATTTTTTAGTCCAGACATTCATTGCAAAGGAGTTTCCATGAAGAAGCCGTCATCCGTCCTGCTGGCCTCGTTGATCGCCGCTGCCGCACTCGTGGCTTGCGGAAAGAAAGAGGATGCTGCGCCGGCGGTTGTGACCCCGCCGCCCGCACCGGTGACCGAACCGGCTCCCGCACCGCCTGCGGCTGCTCCGGCACCCTCGACGACCACCGATCCGTCGGCTGCAACAACGCCTTCGCCGGGTGCTTCCTCTGCCCTCGATGCGGCCAATGCCGCCACCGAGGCTGCCAAGAAGAACGAAGCGCCGAAGCAGTAAGGACGAACGACGCCCCAGCGGGCTTTCATTCACCCAGCAAAAAGCCGCCTCACGGCGGCTTTTTGCATGGTGCCCCACAGCGGGCAAGAGGCGAACGATCAGACCTCCAGCCAGGGCGAACCTTCCGATGCACTGGCCGTGAGCATCTCGGCCTCGTGGCCCCCGAGCGCATCGGCCATGAGGCGCCGCACGATGTCGGGCCGGTTGTTCTGCTCGCTCAGGTGCGCCGCAACCACGTGGCGCAGGCCCTCGTGCCGAACCGCGCGCGCAATGTCCGCGGCGGCTTCATTCGACAGGTGGCCATGCTTGCCGCCGACACGCAGTTTCAGGAAAGCCGGATAGGCCGAATTGGCGAGCAGTTCGCTGTCGTGGTTGAACTCGAGCAGCAGCGCGTGCACGCCGCTGAGCCTTGAGAGCACATGGGCTGTGGCATGGCCGAGGTCGGTGAGCACGCCCAGCGTTCGCGCGCCGTCGGAGCAGCGCAGCTGCAGCGGCTCGCGCGCGTCGTGCGGCACGGTAAAGGGCTGCACCGCAATGTCGCCGACCGCAAACTCGGCGTCGTCGCGTGCCAGGTTGAGCCGGCCTTCGAAGTCGCGCCCGCCGGTGGCAAGCCAGGTGCCTTCGCTCATCCACACGGGAATGCGGTTGCGCCGCGACAGCGAATGGGCACAGCCGATGTGGTCGCCGTGCTCGTGCGTGACGAAGATCGCGTCGATATCGGTGGCTGCGAGACCTGCCCTGGCAAGCCGCAGATCGAGTTGCCGCAGGCCGAAGCCGCAGTCGATCAGGAGCCGGGAGGTGCGGCCGCCGCTGGTCGCTTCGACCAGCGCGGCGTTGCCCGTGCTGCCGCTGCCGAGGCTTCGGAAGCGGAGCATGCGGATTACTTCAGGTCGTCTGCAATGACCTGGACGATGCGCTGGGCATTGGCCGAGGTTTCGGGTGCGCCGGATTCGTTCAGCACCGAGACGGTGGTCGATTCGCCTTGGCCCTTCACGAGAATGCGGAACTTGATCGGTGCTTCGTTCTTGCTGGAGCTGCTGCCGAACAGTTTGCCGAAGAAGCCGGGTTCCTTCTTGTCCGCGTTGGGGGTCACGTAGCGCACGTAGTAGATGCCGGCGCTGCGATCGCGGTCTTCCACGGTGAAGCCGGTGCGGTCGAGCGCCAGGCCCACGCGGCGCCATGCGCGGTCGAAGCCCTCGCTGATCTGCACCACCGGCTGGCCGCCGGCGTTGGAAACCGTGGCGGTCTTGGTCGGTGCGCTGGTGGCGGCCAGGATCTTCGACTGTTCTTGCGAAACGCCGAGCTTGACCATCAGGCGGCGCAGGAACTCGGTTTCGAGTTCAGGGTCGCTCGGGCGCGGCTGCCACACGGTCTGGTCCTGGCGGCTGTTGTTGTAGACCTCTTGCATGCCGCGGTGGCTCACGAAGATCTCGGTGCCGTTGGGCGTGCGCTCCAGGCGGGTGCGGAAGCGGTCGAGCTCGCCGGTCGAGTAGACCGAGTCGACCAACTTGCCCAGCGTGCCGCGGATGATGTCCTGCGGCAGCTTGGCGCGGTTTTCGGCCCAGTCGGTTTCCATGATGCCGAGGTTGCGCTGCTCGGTGGTCAGCAGGAAGCCGCTCTCTTGCCAGAAGTCCTTCACCGGATCCCAGAGCTGGTCGGGCGTACGGTTGATGACGATCCAGCGCTGCGTGCCCGAACGTTCCATGCGCACGTCGCCGATGTTGGCCACCGCCGTCGGAATGCCCGGTGCATTGGTTGCGCCGGCCTGGTAGGCGTTGGCGGTGACCGCGCCGCCCGGAACCGCATAGCGGTTCTCGCGCGAAAGCTGAGACAGGTCGGGCGGGACTTCGAGCGTGGGGGCCTTGCCGGCGCTCTTGTAGTCGATCTTGTCGCCCTCGAGAACGGAGCAGGCGGCGAGGCTGACAACGAGGGCCAGCAGTGCGAATCGCGAGATGTGCGAAAGGTTCTTCAACGTCGTCTTCCTTGTTGGAATGGGTTCGATCAATCTATGGGGCCGCATTGCCCGCACTCTCTGAGCACGGTTCAGGCAAAAGGTTGCGTAACCTCGATGCGGCAGGGAGAAAAGAGATGGGAGTATTGGGGAGGATGAAGCGGGCTCAGCCCTTGAGCAGGCCGCAGGCGCGCAGGGCGGCCTCGACCACGGGTTGGTTCGTTTCAGCCAGTTCGGTGAGCGGCAGGCGCAGGGTGCCGCCGCAAAGGCCGAGCCTGGACATGGCCCACTTGAGAGGAATCGGGTTCGGTTCGACGAACAGGTTGCGGTGCAGCGGCATCAGCTCGAACTGGATCTGCATCGCCTTGCGCACGTCGCCCGCAATGGCCGCAACGCACAGCTCGTGCATCTTGCGCGGGGCAATGTTGGCCGTGACGCTGATGTTGCCTTGCCCGCCGCAGAGCATGAGCGCCACCGCCGTCGGGTCGTCGCCGGAATACACGGCAAAGTGCTTGGGCAGGTCGCGAATGAGCCACTGGGCACGCTCGATGTTGCCGGTGGCTTCCTTGATGCCGATGATGCCGGGCACCTGGGCCAGGCGCAGAACGGTGTCGTGCGCCATATCGGCCACGGTGCGGCCGGGCACGTTGTAAAGCACTGTGGGCAGGTCGCCCACGGCTTCGGCAATGGCCTTGAAGTGCTGGTACTGGCCTTCTTGCGTCGGCTTGTTGTAGTAGGGCACCACCTGCAGCTGGCAATCGGCGCCCACGCCCTTGGCGAACTTGGCAAGCTCGATGGCTTCCTTGGTCGAATTGGCGCCGCAGCCGGCCATCACGGGCACGCGGCCCTTGGCCTGCTCGACCGACACGCGGATGATTTCGCAGTGCTCTTCCACGTCTACCGTGGGCGATTCGCCGGTGGTGCCGACCACGCCAAGGCAGTCGGTGCCTTCGTCGATGTGCCAGTCGATCAGCCGGCGCAGGGCGGGGTAGTCGACACTGCCGTCGTCGTGCATCGGCGTGACGAGAGCGACGATGCTGCCTGTCAGTTGCTCCAAGGGGGAATCTCTCTGTCGGTGGACGAAAGCGCCGATTCTACTTACTCCGGCGCCCCCGGAAACAGCCGCGCCGGCGGGGTCAGTTTGCCCGCAGCAGGCGGCGTTCGGGCGCACCCGAGGCGGCGCTGCCGGCACGAACCGCGGCAATGCGCTGCACGAAGCGATCCGGCTCCGCAAGAAAACCGTCTTCGTAGGCCACCACGCGCAGCTCTTGGCAGGCGGCCAGCAGTTCGCCCGGCTGCAGCAGGAAGGCCGGGCGCGAGGGCTTGCCCACCGTTTCGTTTCCCGCGGCAAAGGTTTCGTAGAGCAGCACGCCACCCGGCGCGACCGCGGCCACGATATCGGCCATGCGCGGCCGCCACAGGTAGTTGGTGACGACCACCGCACCGAAAGATTGGCCCGCGAAAGGCCAGGGGCCGGATTCGATGTCAGCGGTAAGGGTGCGGCCGAAGGCGCTTGCGGCTTCAATCGCTTCGGTGGAGCGGTCGACGCCCATCACTGCATGCCCGCGCCCGGCAAACCACTGCATGTGGCGCCCCTGGCCGCAGGCCACGTCGAGCACGGTACTGCCGGGCACGAGCAGGTGCGACCACCGCACGATCCATTCCGACGGAGCAAGTCCGCCGTGCAAGGCTGCTATGTCTTTCATAGCAGTCAGAAGCACGACCAAACCTGGTCGACCAGCGTCACCAGGAAGTCCGGATGGACGTAAAGCGCGAAAACGCCGCCCAGCACCGCCACTGCGGCAGCGAGCCAGCCGGCGTGCGAAAGGTGATGGCGCATTTGCGGAGTCATGGCGCGATTGTCCGCCGTTGGATCAGCCCGGCACAACGGCCGGGCGCGCCGCCCGCGCAATGGCGCCTTCCTTGACCGGCAGGTTGATCAGCGCAGCAAACACGCCGAGGGCAATCGCGATGTACCAGACGATGTCGTAGCTGCCGGTGGTGTCGTACAGGTAGCCGCCAAGCCACACGCCGATGAACGAGCCGACCTGGTGGCTCAGGAACACGAAGCCGCTGAGCATCGAAAGGTGCGCCACGCCGAAGATGCCGGCAATGATCGCGTTGGTGGCGGGCACCGTCGAAAGCCACAGAAAGCCCATGGCCGCCGAAAAAACGTACACGCTGAGCGGCGAGATCGGCACCAGCAGAAACAGCACGATCGAGACCGCCCGCGCAAAGTAGATGGCCGCCAGGATCTTGCGCTTGGCCAGCTTCTGGCCCAGCAGTCCCACGGTATAGGTGCCGAACACATTGAAGAGCCCGATCAGCGCCAGCGCATAGCCGGCCACTTCCACCGGCAGTTTCTGGTCGCGCAGATAGGTCGGCATGTGGATGCCGATGAATGCCAGCTGGAAGCCGCATACGAAATAACCCGCCATCAGCAGGCCGAAGCTCGGGTAGCGGAACGCCTCGCCGACCGCCTGCAGCACCGATTGCTCGCGGTGCCCGGCCAAGGCCCCTTGCCGCGGCTCACGCAGGCCGAAGGCCAGCGGCACGATCACCAGCACCAGCACGGCCACCACCGCCAGCGCGGTTTGCCAGCCCAGGTGGCCGATCAAGCGGCCTTCGATCGGCGCCATCAGGAACTGCCCGAACGAGCCCGCGGCCGCGGCAACGCCCATGGCCCACGAGCGCCGCTCGGCCGGAATCTGGCGCCCGATCACGCCATAGACGACGGCATAGGTCGTGCCCGCCTGCGCCGCGCCGATCAGCACGCCGGCGCTCAAGGTGAACAGCAGGGGGTGGGCGAATACGCCATGCCCAAAAGGCCCAGCGCATAGAACACCGTGCCCGCCACAAGGACCCGGAATGCCCCGAAGCGGTCGGCCACCATGCCCGCGAACACGCCGAAGATGCCCCACGAGAGGTTCTGCACCGCAAGCGCGAACGAGAAGGTCTGGCGGCTCCAGTCCTGCGCCTGAGTAATGGGCTGCAGCCAGAGCCCGAAGCCGTGGCGGATGCCCATCGAGAGCGTGACGATCATGGCGCCGCAGATCAGCACCTGCTTGACCGAGAGAGTGGGGGAAGAGGCTTGCATGCCTTTGAATGTACCGATTTGCTACTTGGGCAGGGTGGCGCGGGGGCAAAGGCCATTGATGATTTGTTGGGGCCAGATCGATGCGCCGTACGCATCAAAGCAGCGACGCGTCTCTTGCCGGATTTTGCTTGTAATTGGTTACATTTGCGCTTCCTCCACGCCACTGCCTGCAAGGATCCCGACTCATGAGAAGAACCGTCCTGAAGTTCGCCGCCCTCTCGGTGCTCGCGCTTGCGGTTGCCGGCTGCGCCAGCACCCCGAGCGGCCCCAAGTTCCAGGAGATGGGCAACGTCATCCCCAAGCTCAAGCCGGGCAACGGCCGCATCTATTTCTTCCGTGCCGCGGGTCCTTTCGGCGCAGCGCTGCAGCCTGGCGTCCGCATCGACAAATTCGGCGTCGGCTCCTCGAAGCCCGGCAGCTTCTTCTTCGTGGACCGTCCCGCGGGCACCTACCAGGCCGCCACGACCAGCGACCTGCGCAAGACGCTCGAAGTGCCGCTGGCAGACGGAGAGACGAAGTACGTGCGCATGTCGCCCTCGTTCGGGCTGGCGGTCGGGAGCATCGTTCTCAATCTCGAAGCGCCCGAGAAGGCCCGATCCGAAATGGGCTGGCTCGCCTACGCGGGCCAGGTCATCGTCGACAAGTAAGTCCGGGCGGGTGGGCCGCCGACCGGGCTGGGGCGGTGTTCCTGTATGGGTATCCAGTCATTTCGCATCGACTGACTACAATCCGCCCCCATGGCGACTCCCCCCAAGACTCCCCCCAGTTCATCGTCCGCGTCCTCCGGGTACTCGGAAGGTTCCATCCGCGTGCTCAAGGGCCTCGAGCCCGTGAAGCAGCGCCCGGGCATGTACACCCGGACCGACAACCCGCTGCACATCATCCAGGAGGTGCTGGACAACGCTGCCGACGAGGCGTTGGCCGGCCACGGCAAGAAGATCAAGGTCACCCTGCACGCCGACAACTCGGTCAGCGTCGAGGACGACGGCCGCGGCATTCCCTTTGGCTTGCACCCCGAAGAAAAGGCCCCCGTGATCGAGCTGGTCTACACCCGGCTGCATGCGGGCGGCAAGTTCGACAAAGGCTCCGGCGGCGCCTACAGCTTCTCGGGCGGCCTGCACGGCGTGGGTGTGTCGGTCACCAATGCGCTGTCGAAGCGGCTCGAAGTCACTTCGCACCGCGAAGGCTCCGTGGCCAGGCTGGCCTTCAGCGCCGGCGATGTGATCGAGGCGCTCGAAATCCGCAAGCTCGAAGCCGGCGAACGCAAGCAGGGCACCACCGTGCGCGCCTGGCCTGACGCCAAGTATTTCGAGACCGCCGCGCTCCCGATGAGCGAGCTCACGCATCTCTTGCGCAGCAAGGCAGTGCTCATGCCAGGCGTGAGCGTCACGCTCACGGTCGAGAAGACCAAGGAAACCCAGCAGTGGCTCTACAAGGGCGGCCTGAGCGACTACCTGATGCAGACGCTCAACGGCGACCCGGTGATTCCGCTGTTCGAAGGCAGCGGCCATGCCGACAAGAATGCCGACAACTTCGCCGAAGGCGAGGGCGCCGACTGGTGCGTCGCCTTCACCGAAGACGGCCAGCCGGTACGCGAGAGCTACGTCAACCTCATTCCCACCAGCGCCGGCGGCACGCATGAAAGCGGCCTGCGCGACGGCCTCTTCACCGCGGTGAAGGGCTTCATCGAACTGCATTCGCTGCTGCCCAAGGGCGTAAAGCTCTTGCCCGAAGACGTGTTCGCACGCGCTTCGTATGTGCTGAGCGCCAAGGTGCTCGATCCGCAGTTCCAGGGCCAGATCAAGGAACGCCTCAACTCGCGCGACGCGGTGCGGCTGGTGTCGAGCTTCGTGCGCCCCGCGCTCGAGCTGTGGCTCAACCAGCACGTCGACTACGGCAAGAAGCTCGCCGAGCTCGCCATCAAGGCCGCGCAAACGCGCCAGCGCGCCGGCCAGAAGGTCGAAAAGCGCAAGGGCTCCGGCGTGGCTGTGCTGCCCGGCAAGCTGACCGACTGCGAAAGCAAGGACACGAGCCACAACGAAGTCTTCCTCGTCGAGGGCGACTCCGCCGGCGGCAGCGCCAAGATGGGCCGCGACAAGGAAAGCCAGGCTATCCTGCCCTTGCGCGGCAAGGTGCTCAACACCTGGGAAGTGGAGCGCGACCGGCTCTTTGCCAACACCGAAATCCACGACATCTCGGTGGCCGTGGGCGTCGACCCGCACGGCCCCAACGACACGCCCGACATGAGCGGCCTGCGCTACGGAAAGATCTGCATCCTTTCCGATGCCGACGTGGACGGCTCGCACATCCAGGTGCTGCTGCTCACGCTGTTTTTCCGGCACTTTCCGAAACTCATCGAAGCCGGTCACGTGTATGTCGCAAAGCCGCCACTTTTCCGTGTCGATGCCCCGGCGCGCGGCAAGAAGCCGGCTTCCAAGGTCTATGCGCTTGACGAAGGCGAACTGACCGCCACACTCGACAAATTGCGCAAGGACGGCGTGCGCGAAGGCGCCTGGAGCATCAGCCGCTTCAAGGGCCTGGGCGAAATGAGCGCGGAACAATTGTGGGAAACCACGCTCAATCCGGATACCCGGCGCCTCATGAAGGTACAGCTGGGGCGCTTCGACTTCACGTCCACCCAAGGGGAGATCACCAAGCTCATGGGCAAGGGCGAGGCAGCCGCGCGGCGCGAACTCATGGAACTGCGCGCCGACGATGTCGATATCGATGTTTGACCACCCTCGTGAAAATTTCAGATTTCATGCGTCCGTTGCTCCTGGCCTTGCTGCTGTGCACGCAGCAGGGGCTTGCGCACGCCGCTGACATCTACGGCTACATCGACAGCAAGGGCGTTGCGCACTTCGCCTCCGAGAAGATCGACGAGCGCTACCAGCTCTTCTTTCGCGGCGGGCAGAGCTTCGACACGGCCAAGGGAATTTCGCCGCTCGGCCGAGGCGGGCGCAAGCTCGACGGCAAGGTGCCGCCGGCATCGCAGACCTTGCTTGCGCTCTTCGAAGCCTCGCCGAGCTACAAGACTGCGAAGGCCGCGCTGCGCGATGCGTCGAACAAGCATTCGATCGACTACGAACTGCTGCAGGCGCTCATCGCCACCGAATCGGGCTTCGACGCGCAGGCCGTTTCGCCCAAGGGCGCGATGGGACTCATGCAGCTCATGCCGGCCACCGCGCAGCGCTACGGTGTTGCGGCGGACAAGCGCGGCACCATCGAGAAGAAGCTGTTCGATCCGCGCATCAACATTGCCGCCGGCTCCCGCTACCTGCGCGACCTGATCGCGATGTTCCCGGGCCAGATCGAGCTGGCGCTTGCCGCCTACAACGCCGGCGAGGGCGCCGTGCAGCGCGCGGGCAACAAGATCCCGAACTACAAGGAAACGCAGAACTACGTGCAGACGGTGCTGCGGCTCTATGCGTACCTGAAGCCATCGGCAGCGTTGGCGGCGGATGGCGGCGGCAGCGCGAGCGGCGTGCGCGGCGGCAAGGCGCCGGGCCGCATCCGCATGGAACTGGTGGTTCCAAAGGGCGGGGCGATGGGCCGTGGCAACATGCCGTCCGACTCGCCAAGCAGCATGCCGGCCATGCCCGAGGCTTCCGAGCAGCCGGCGGTGCCGGACGGCGTCGCGGAAACGCCGGTGTCCTGATGCCGAGTCCCCGCTTTTATTCGTCGATGGAGGAGTCCTTCATGCAACGCCGACGCTTTGTTCTTGCGACCGCCGCTTGCGCGGTGGGCGGCGCTGCGCGCGCGCAGCATGCGGCCTCGCACGACACGCTGCCGGCGGTGCCTTCGTCGAAAGAGCCGTATGCGCGGCTGCAAGGCGGCGTGCCGCATCACATGACGCCCGAGCAGGAGGCGCAACGCGTGACGGACAGCCCCGCGCCGGCCGGACCTGCCGGCCGCTGGATGCCGCGCGCAGCCCTGCCGATTCCGCGCAGCGAGATGGCCTGGGCCACCGCGGCGCAGGGCCGCATGCACGTGGTCGGCGGCTATGGCGAAGGCGCCGTGAACCGCGACTACCACCACATCTACGACCCGAAGGCCGACCGCTGGCTCGATGGCGCGCCGCTGCCGCGCGGCGCCAATCATGTGGCGGTGGCGGCCGACGAGGGCCGCGTCTATGCACTCGGCGGCTTCGTCGAGCAGAACCGCCGCTCCGACACCAACGCCTACGTCTACGAAATAGCGGCCAACCGCTGGACCGCCATCGCGCCGTTGCCGCGCCCGCGCGGCGCGGCCGCCGCCGTGATGCTGGACGGTCAACTGCACCTGATTGGCGGCGCCTCCGAGCCCGCGGCCGAGCGCGCGAGCGTCGGCTGGCACGAGGTGTACGACCCGAAAGCCGACCGCTGGAGCGCCCGCAAGCCGCTGCCCGGCGCACGCGACCATGTCGGCTGCGTGGCGCATGGCGGCCAGATCCACGTGATTGGCGGGCGCTTCAACACCTTCGAATACAACACCGACCTGCACCACGTCTACCTGCCCGCGCGCGACACGTGGGAGCCGCGCGCACCGCTGCCCACCGCGCGCTCTGGACACGGCCTCGTGGTCTACCGGGGCCGCCTTTTCGCCATGGGCGGAGAGGGCGGGTTCCTCGTGGGCGGGGTGCCGCGCCAAGCCAAGGTGTTCGGCCAGATGGAAAGCTACGACCCCGCGGCCGACACCTGGCAGCGCCATGCGCCGATGACCACCCCGCGCCACGCCGTCGGCGCCGCGGTGATTGGCGACTGGATCTATGTGGCCGGCGGCGGCGCGGTGCTCGGCGGCTCCGTGCAGTCCGCGGTGCATGAGGCTTTCACACTAGGCTGAGCGCGCAAGCGCACAGCCAGCAACTGTTTCTCTTTCTCTCTTCTCCATGGACGACACCCAACCTCCGCTCGATCTCCAGGGTCCCACCGACGGCGACACCACTCTTACCCTTGCCGACTACGCGCAAACCGCCTATCTCGAATACGCGCTCAGCGTGGTCAAGGGCCGCGCGCTGCCCGATGTGTCCGACGGCCAGAAGCCAGTACAGCGGCGCATTCTCTATTCGATGTCGCGCATGGGTCTGGGCTTTGGCGGCACCAACGGCACCGTGGGTGCCAAGCCCGTCAAGAGTGCGCGCGTGGTTGGCGACGTGCTGGGCCGCTTCCACCCGCACAGCGACCAGGCGGCGTACGACGCGCTGGTGCGCATGGCGCAAGACTTTTCGCAGCGCTATCCGCTGGTTGACGGGCAGGGCAACTTCGGCAGCCGCGACGGCGACGGCGCCGCGGCCATGCGCTACACCGAAGCGCGCCTGGCCCGCATCACCAGCCTGCTGCTCGACGAGATCGACGAAGGCACGGTCGACTTCATTCCCAACTACGACGGCAGCACCGAAGAGCCGCGCCTGTTGCCCGCGCGCTTGCCCTTCACCTTGCTCAACGGCGCGAGCGGCATCGCGGTGGGACTGGCCACCGAAATCCCGAGCCACAACCTGCGCGAGATTGCAGACGCCTGCGTGGCGCTGATCAAGTCGAACGGCAAGCTCAGCGAAGAAGAGCTGCTGCAGATCGTGCCTGGCCCCGACTACCCGGGCGGCGCGCAGATCATCAGCGGCCCCGGCGACATTGCCGATGCCTACCGCACCGGCCGCGGCTCGCTGAAGGTGCGCGCGCGCTGGAAGATCGAAGACCTCGCACGCGGCCAGTGGCAGTTGGTGGTCAACGAGCTGCCCCCGGGCGTCAGCACGCAGAAGGTGCTCGAGGAAATCGAGGAAATCACCAACCCGAAGGTGAAGGCCGGCAAGAAGGCCTTGAGTGCCGAGCAGACGCAGCTCAAGGCCGCGATGCTGTCGGTGCTCGACGTGGTGCGCGACGAGTCGAGCAAGGACGCCGCCGTGCGCCTGGTGTTCGAGCCCAAGACTTCGCGCATCAGCCAGGAAGAGTTCATTACCACGCTGCTCGCGCAAACCTCGCTCGAAACCTCGTCGCCGATCAATCTCACGATGGTGGGCATCGACGGCAAGCCGACGCAGAAGTCGCTGCGCCAGATGCTCAACGAGTGGATCGCGTTCCGCGAAATCACCGTCGAGAAGCGCTCGCGCCACCGCCTGAACAAGGTGCTCGAGCGCATTCACATTCTCGAGGGCCGGCAGCTGGTGCTGCTGAACATCGACGAGGTGATCGCCATCATCCGCGCGGCGGAAGATCCGAAGGCCGCACTCATTGCGCGCTTCAACCTCAGCGAGCGCCAGGCCGAAGACATTCTTGAAATTCGCCTGCGCCAACTCGCACGGCTCGAAGCCATCAAGATCGAGCAGGAGCTCAAGGGCCTGCGCGACGAGCAGAAAAAGCTCGAAGACATCCTGGGCAGCCCCGCGGCCCTGCGCCGGCTTCTGGTGAAGGAAATCGAAGCCGACGCCAAGACCTTCGAAGACCCGCGCCGCACGCTGATCCAGGCCGAGAAGCGAGCCGTAGCTGAAGTGAAAGTGGTCGACGAACCCGTCACGGTCATCGTTTCGCAAAAGGGCTGGGTCCGCGCACAGAAGGGCTGGGCCAGCGAGAAGGCGGCGGGCAACGGTTCGGCCACGCCCGAATACAGCTTCAAGTCCGGCGACGCACTCTACGGCGCCTTCGAGTGCCGCAGTGTCGACACGCTGCTGGTGTTCGGCAGCGCCAAGGACAAGACCGTGCGCGTGTACACCGTGCCCGTGGCCTCGCTGCCCGGCGCTCGCGGCGACGGCCAGCCGGTGACCACGCTCATCGAGCTGGACGCCGGCACGCACGTCACGCACTTCTTTGCCGGCCCGGTGGGCGCGAGCGTGCTGCTGGCCAACACCGGCGGCTACGGCTTCATCGCCACCGTTGAAAACATGATGTCGCGCCAGCGCGGCGGCAAGGCCTTCATCGACGTGGGCGAAGGCGAGCAGCTCTGCCGTCCCTCTCTGGTGGGCGGTGCGAGCGGCGCCGAGCCGATGCCAGCCGCCACGCACGTGGCCTGCGCCTCCACCGGCGGCCGCATCCTGACCTTCGACATCGCCGAGCTGAAGAGCCTGCCGAAGGGCGGCCGCGGTTTGACGCTGATCGACCTCGACGCGAAGGACACGCTCGCTGGCGCCGCGGCCTACACGCGCAGCGTGAAGATCGAAGGCATTGGCCGCGGCGGCAAGGAGCGCGACGAAACCCTGGAGATCCGCACGCTCAACAACGCGCGCGGCAGCCGCGCGCGCAAGGGCAAGGCGGCCGACCTCGGCTTCAAGCCGACGAGCATCGTGCGGGTTCTGTGATGGGCGGCATCGACATCAGCACCATCGGCCTCGCGATCGCGGTGGTCACGGGCCTTGGCAGCTTCTGGTTCGGCCGCCACATGCGCCTGAAGCGAGGGGCCAAGAAGCGGGAGAAAGAGCGCATTGCGGCGCAGGCCAACGAAACCCGGCAGCAGCGCCGGGCGCGCGAGCGCAAGGAACGCGGCTAGGCCTGCGGCAGCGCCTTACTTCAGACCTTCCCACCAGCGCACGTTGGTGCGGGCCTTGCCCACCGTGAGCACTTCGCCGATCACCGGCGTCGCGAGCTCGATCTTCCTGGCCTGCGACAGGTTGGCGATGCGGTCCAGCGGATCGTGCCACGTGTGAAAGGCAAGATCGAACGTGGTGTTGTGCACCGAATAGAGCACCTTGCCGCGCAGGTCTTCGAAGGCTTGCACGCTCTGCTCGGGCGTCATGTGCACTGCGGGCCAGTAGGCGTCGTAGGCGCCGTTTTCCATCAGTGCCAGGTCGAAGCCGCCGAAGCGCTCGCCGATCTGCTTGAAGCCCGGAAAGTAGCCGGAGTCGCCGCTGTAGAAGATGCGCTGGTCGCCGCTTTGCACTACCCATGAGGCCCACAGCGTGCGGTCCCTGTCGGTCAGCGTGCGGCCCGAGAAGTGCTGCGCGGGCGTGGCGGTGAGCTTCACGCCGTTGTGTTCGCCGCCTTGCCACCAGTCGAGCTCCGTCACACGGTCGGCCGGCACACCCATGCCCAGCAGGCGCGCGCGCACGCCCAGCGGCACGAAGTAGCGCTGCACACGCTGCGCAAGATATTCAATGGTCGCCACGTCGAGGTGGTCGTAGTGGTCGTGCGAAAGAATCAGCCCTTCGATGGGCGGCAACTGCTCGAGCGTGAGAGGCGGCTTGTGGAAGCGCTTGGGCCCGGCGAAGCTGAACGGCGATGCCCGTTCGCTGAACACGGGGTCGATCAACCAATATTTGCCCTGCAGCTTGAGCAGGTGCGACGAATGCCCGAGCCGCACCACGTGGTTGGCCTTGGGGTCGAGCGCATCCAGGTCGGCGGTGCTCAGCATCTGCACGGGAATGGGATCGACCGGCACGGTGTCGACCTTGCTCCCCACGATGAAGCGCGACCAGATTCGCCAAGCGCTGGCGGAAGGCAGGACTTCCGGGTTCGGCAGGTTCTGGAAGCCGCAGCCCTTGAACTGCGGCGATGCGTCGTACCGTGCCTCGCACCCGCTGCTGCTCACGCAGCCGGCGACCAATGCGCAGCTTGCGGCGAAGAGCGAGGTGCCGTAGCTGCGAAAGCGGCTCAAGAGGTGCTTCGGAGAGAACACGGGGCGGGCAGCGTCAGTCATGGATGCGGATGTTCGGGTGTTTGCGGCGCGAGCTTAGCCGCGGCTTCGTTGCCAATGGTTTCAACGGCAGAAACATTCGGCGCAAAGGGGCATTGCCGTGCCGGTTGTCGTATGCCGTGCGTTCTATGGCCGGCAGCGGCGGCGCGCGGCACACTGAAAAGCGCCGAACCTCGCGGCCGTTGAAAAGGCGACACACACCATGAGCAGCAACCGCTATCCCATCATCTATGTGCGCGGCTACGCCATGACGGAGGCCGAACGCGACGACACGGCGGCCGACCCCTTCTGCGGCTTCAATGTGGGCTCGACCGTGTACCGCGCTACCGTCAAGAAGGACGCACCGGCGCAGAAGTTCGTCTTCGAATCTCCGGTGGTGCGGCTCCTGGCGGACTTTCAATACCAGAGCGTCTACCAGAACGGCCTGGACATCCTGGACAACGACTGGAAGCCTTCGCCCGACGAAACCGGTAAGGACGTGGACGGCATTCCGGCCGCATCCGTCGTGATCTATCGCTACTACGACAGCGGCTCCGAACTGCTCGGCGACGGCAAGTCGCGCGACGTGAAGATCTATGCGCAGGGCCTGAGCAAGCTGATCCTGCGCGTGCGCGACCTGGTCGCGCTGCGCGAGGGCGCCGCTTTCTCGCCGGCGGACTTTCGCTGCTACCTGGTGGCGCATTCGATGGGCGGGCTGGTCGTGCGGGCCTTTCTGCAGAACCCCACGCTCGGCGATGCGGCGGCGCGCGCCTGTGTCGACAAGGTGTTCACTTATGCCACGCCGCACAACGGCATCGACCTGGGCGGCGTCAACGTGCCGGGCTGGCTCACGGCAAACGAGATGAACACCTTCAACCGCGAGAAGATGTCGGAGTTTCTCGACACGGCGCCGGTCGACGGCCGCATGGACTTCCTGCCCGCGGCGGCCTTTCCGGCAGAGCGCTTCTTCTGCATGGTGGGCTCCAACCGCGGCGACTACGAAGCGGCCAAGGGCCTGTCGCGCATGTTCGCGGGCCACGGCAGCGACGGGCTGGTGCGCATCGAGAACGCCTCGCTCTGGTCCATCGACGAGGCAAAGCGCAGCAAGCCCGTGGCCACCGCCTACGCCTTTCGGTCGCACTCAGGCTACTTCGGCATCGTCAATTCCGAGGAGGCGTACCAGAACCTGGTGCGCTTTCTGTTCGGCGACGTGCGCGTCGATCTCTGGTTCGACGTCGACGGTGTGACCCTGCCGCCCGACCTGCCCAAGGACGCTGATGTCGATGCGCTCTACCAAATCGAGCTGCTCGCCGCCCCGCGCGGCAAGCGCTGGTACCTGAGCCGGCGCGTGGCCGAAGAAGATTCGCCCGCCTGCCGCACGCACAAGGAACTCACCGACCCGGGCAAGCCCGAGCGCCGGTCGATCTATCTGTCGACCGTGTTCCTGGCCAACAAGGCGCGCGTGAAGCAGGACCGGCCGACGCTGGCCTACGCCATGACGCTCGGCGTGCGCGTGCCCGACTACCAGGTCAACAAGAAGTTCTGGCTCGACGGGCACTACGAGGGTAGTTCGCTGTTCCGCGACACGCTGGTCATCGAGCTTTCCCCGCCCCAGGCGGACGACCCCGCGCAGAACTGGAACATCAAATACGGCTGGCAGACCGACACCGCGGGCAAGGCCTCGCTGCCGATGAGTTCGACGCAACTGGCCAATGGCAAGCAGCAGTGCATCGTGCCGCTTTCGAGCCTGGGCGCGGCAGCGGCGGCACCGGGCATCAGCGGCAAGGTGCGGCTCGAGGTGAGCGCCTGGAATTAAGGTGGAACCCAGGCGGGCTCCGGCGTCATACTCGGGCGGTTCAAGGCTCTGCTTTTCCATCCATCATGAAAACCGCCGTTCTCATCATCGACATGCAGCGTGGCCTCTATGACGATCTGCCGCGCCCTTACGAAGCCGGCGAGGTCGCGCAGCGGGTCAATGCCCTGACCGAGCGTGCCCGCGCCGCAGGAGTGCCGGTGGCCTTCATCCAGCACGAGAACGCCATCGATCTGGAATTCGATTCCGAACGCTGGCAACTTGCCGAGACGTTGCACGTGGATGCGAGCGATACGAAGATCCGCAAGACCGCCTCCGACGCGTTCCTGCGCACGCCGCTCGAAGCGTGGCTGACCGGCCATGCGGTGCAGCGCGTGGTGATCTGCGGCTATTCATCGGAGTTCTGCGTAGACAGCACCGTGCGGCGTGCCGCCGCGCTGGGCTACGAGGTGGTGCTTGCGGCTGATGCGCACACCTCCCATGACAAGCCGCACGCCACGGGCGCCTTCATTCGCGCGCACCACAACGTCACGCTGTCGGACATCACGAGCTTTGATGTGCCGATCCGGGCGGTGGCTAGCGCGCAGATCGCGTTCGGCGACTGACGCCAGGACGCTAGGGCATGCGTCCGGTGGCAAGGGCATGGGCCCAGTCCGGCCGGCCGTTCTTCAGCGCCAGTGCCGCCATCGCCGTGTGGTCGTAAGGCACCGCGATCAACCGGGAGGCCCAGCCGCTTTCGTGCCGCTCCACGATGGCATAGCGCGCGTTCGGCGAGCCGGTTTCCACGGCGTGCGGATATGGGTGAATGTCGTCGTAAGCAGGCAAGCCCACGCTGCCCGGATTGACGATCAACTGCCCACCGGATGCACGCGCCACACGCGGCACATGTGTATGCCCGCAGGCAACAAGCTGCGCATCGACCTGGCCGAGGCGCGCATCGATTTCCGCCTGCGTGGCAGCGCGGAACACCGTGGGCTCCACGGTCTCCAGAAAGTATTCGAGGTCGCTCGCGGGCGTGCCGTGGCAGAGCAGGACTTCCGGACTGAAGCGCAGGCTGTGCCCGAGTGACGCAATCCACTCGAACTCCTTGGTGCTGAGCCGGGCATGGGCAAACGCATCAGACGGGCCGCGCTTGTCCGCGGGCGTTGTGAGCAGCTGGCGTTCATGGTTGCCCGCGAGATGGACCCAGTCCTGGGCCATCAGGAAGCGTGCGGTCTCCACCGGCATCAGCGGACCGGAGAGGCTGTCGCCCAGGTTGACGATGGCATCTGCGCCGCGGCGGGCAATGTCTTCGACCACGGCTTCGAGTGCGGGGAGGTTTCCGTGGATGTCGGAGACTAGGGCTATGCGCATTTGATAGGGCTTTTTTCGGGGCGGGGAGATCTTAGTTCTGAGGTGTGGTTTTGGGTTTTTTCTGGGCGTGTGCAAAGGCCACCGGGTACTCCCCTCCGCGAATGTCCCCCGGCTTCGCCTCCTCCTTTATTTCGCTGCGTGGAGCACCCGATGCCCTGTGCACCGGGGCACGCTGCTGGTGTTCCGCCGATCAACGACTGCTCTGGATCACGCGCCCGCTGGCGGGGTGCCTTGCGCAGCGAAATAAAGGAGGAGGCCGCAGGCCGGGGACATTCGCGGAGTAAGGTACCCCGTCGGCGGGGGCGCCGCCCTGAACAACGCACACGTGAAGATCAATCAGCCCCAGACCGCCAAACCCGCGCCAGCGCACTGAGTTTCCCGCGAAACCCCAGCCGATCGTTGGACAGCGCATCGATGAAGTCCGACAGGCGCTGAGACTTCACCATCGTGTAGATCGTGAGCCAGGTCGTGAAGACGAACACCACGCCGAACCAGATCGCCTTGCGCCACAGCGGTGCGTCGGCCTCGGCCAGCAGGTTCATGCCCAAAAAGCCCGTTGTCACGGTGCCAATCAGGCCGAACAGCGTGACCACCGTGAGCCGCACCACCGTGCTCGCCTGCCGGCGCAGGCTGTCGGCATCGAGATACGTGTTCATGTCGGCGATGCGCGACTTGACCTCGTCGTAGAGCGGATCGAGCCCGAGGTGCGTGGTGCACATGTGAGAGAGCGCGCGTACCTGCGCCTGCTCCGAAATTTCGTGGAACCAGTAGCGATGCGTGAAGCGCAGAAAGCGCTCGAAGCTCGAACGGATGGCGCGCTTGAACTGCTTCACGCTCGGCGTGCTGCGAATGTCTAGCCGCTTGAGCGCCTCCACCAGCTGGTCCGAGAACATCAGGAGCGATGCCTTCTGGAAGTGCGCGATCAGAAACAGCAGGAAGTGCTGGTGCCTGAACTGCGCGAGCACGCCGCGGTCGCGGCAGCAGAAGAACTCCGAGCGGGCATCGCCCACCACGATCAGCGCATGGCCGTTGCAGAGATAGCGAGTGTTCGGCGCCGCGCCGGCATCGACCCAGAAGCGGTCGTAGCAGTACTTGTGTTCGAAGTCTGCAAGGTGCTGCTCCGCATAGGGCAGGTGGGCATCCCGCGCCGCATCGGCCTCGGCGGCGCCGGTGACCAGGCCAAGCCGGATGAAATCGTTGCGCGAGAGGCGCTTCGGGTCATCGAGCGAAAGGTATGCCATTACTGGCATGCGGTAGTACTCGATCTGCCGGTAGCGCAGCACGCCCGGGTCGTCGGAATGGTCGCTCACCAGCGGCTGCATCAGGTAGGCCCAGTGGGCCGAAATGCGCGGCGCGCGATGCTCGGCCACGTGCGAGAGAAATGCGTCGCGCTGCTGCGCATCCGATCGTGCGAGCACGCTGCCGTCGGCGGCCAGCCACTCGACGCTGGCCATGCAATGCAGCGCGTTGCCGTCGGCACTCCAGCCGGCAGGGTAGGCGCGGCCGAAGCGGTAGAGCAGGTCTTGCGCCTGCGCAAGGCTCAGGTTGTCCGCGCCGACTTCCAGGTTGAGCAGCACCACGTCGATGTCGAAGAAAAAGTACAGGTCGCAATGCACCACGTCGAGCGTGATGGGCGCGTCGCCGGCCTGCGGCACCATCCGCACGGCCGCAACGTCGCGCCGCCTAAAGATGCGCATCGGCGAGTCGCCGTCGTTGCCGCCTTCTTCGCCGCTCTTGCCCTTGGAGCGGCCCTCGCCGTACAGGAAGCGCTGCACATACGGCAGGAAGCTCACGAACTCGTTGTAGTGCCGCTCGTGAAAGCGGCTGCTGTCGCCGGTGTATTCGTCGATCTCCTCGCGCCAGGGCGATGCATCGCCCATCTCGCGCAGCAGGTGCCACGGACCGTGGTGCGCCGGCTTGGCATCGGGCGCCGGCATCAGCCGCAAGGGCCAGAGCAGGGCTTGCCTGAAATGCTGCACGGCGGGCGCTGTGGGTGTATTGGACATCGCTCCAGTGTAGGCAGGAGGTGCCTACCTAGGGGAATCCCTAAGCCGTTCTGAAACCGGTTTCATATAAGCTGCAAGCATTGCTTTCGAGGCATGCGCACGGCAACGCCCGTGCTCGCAACCATGAACTACCAGTTTCAATTCGACGCCGTCTTCGCTGCCTGGCCGCTGCTGCTCAAGGGCACCTGGATCACGATTCAGCTTTCGCTTTCCGCCACGCTGATCGGCTTGGTGGTCGCCATCTTCTGCGCCTGGGGCAAGACCTCGGGGCCGGGCTGGCTGCGCTTTGTCATCAACGCGTACATCGAGGTCATCCGCAACACGCCTTTCCTGGTGCAGCTGTTCTTTTTCTTCTTCGCGCTGCCGGCCATCGGCCTGCGCTGGTCGCCGCAAACGGCCGCGCTGGTGGCCATGGTGGTGAACCTCGGCGCGTATGCGACCGAAATCATCCGCGCGGGAATCGAGTCGATTCCCAAGGGGCAGATCGAGGCGGGCAGGGCGCTCAACCTCAAGCCCTGGGAGATCTTCCGCTTCGTGATCATCAAGCCCGCGCTCAAGGCCATCTACCCGGCGCTCACGAGCCAGTTCATCCTGCTGATGCTGAGCTCGGCCGTGGTGTCGGTCATCTCGGCCGACGACCTGACCTCGGTGGCCGCCAACCTGCAGTCGCAGACCTTCCGCAGCTTCGAGATCTACATCGTGGTGGCTGCCATCTACCTCGCGCTGGCACTGGCCTTCTCGGCCATGTTCAAGCTGATCTACAAGCGCACGCTCAACTATCCGGACCGCCGGTAATTCGCTGCGGACGGAGCAAGACCCATCATGCGTACCTTCGGTTTTCCCGAATTCCTGTTCATCCTCGAAGCGGCCAAGTGGACGCTGGCGCTCTCGGCCATTGCATTCGTCGGCGGCGCAATCCTCGGTTTGATCATTGCGCTCATGCGCACGTCCGAATCGGCGTGGGCACGCGGCGTATCGACCACCTTCATCCAGATCTTCCAGGGCACGCCGCTGCTGCTGCAGCTGTTTCTGGTGTTCTTCGGCGCGCCGGTGCTGGGGCTGGACATCAACCCGTGGGTTGCCGCGGGCGTGGCGCTCATCCTCAACAGCGCGGCCTTCCTCGGCGAGATCTGGCGCGGCTGCATCGAGGCGGTTCCGCGGGGCCAGTGGGAAGCCGCCGAGGCGTTGAGCCTCAAGTACAGCGCGCGCATGCGCGACGTGGTGCTGCCGCAGGCTTTCAAGATTGCGCTGGCGCCAACGGTTGGCTATCTCGTGCAGATCATCAAGGGCACCTCGCTCGCAGCCATCATCGGCTTCGTGGAGGTAACGCGCGCCGGGCAAATTGTCAACAACGCCACCTTCCAGCCGCTCATCGTGTTCTCGGTGGTGGCCGCCATCTACTTTGCGATCTGCTGGCCGCTTTCATTGCTGGCCGGGCGCATGGAGCGCAAGCGCGCACAGGCGCTCGCACGCTGATCATTTTTTTTTCTCTCTTCTCGTCGCTTCCTTCTTATTTTCAGGAGACACATCCAATGACCCGTACCACCACCCGCCGCATTGCGCTGGCAGCCCTTGGCCTTGGCGCCGCGCTCACCATGTTCGCACCCTTTGCATCGGCCCAATCCGTGGCCGACATCAAGAAGAAGGGCGAGATCACCATCGGCATGCTGGTCGACTTTCCGCCCTATGGCACCACCAACGCGCAGAACCAGCCCGACGGCTACGATGCCGACGTGGCCAAGCTGCTCGCGAAGGAGTGGGGCGTCAAGGCCAACATCGTGCCGGTGACCGGCCCCAACCGCATTCCGTTCCTGCTGACCAACAAGGTCGACGTGCTGGTCGCTTCGCTGGCCATCACGCCCGAGCGTGCCAAGCAGGTGCAGTTTTCGCAGCCCTATGCAGCCGCCACCATCGTGCTGTACGGCGCCACCAAGACGCCCATCAAGGCTGCAGCCGACCTGAAGGGCCTGCGCGTGGGCGTGGCCCGCGCCTCGACGCAAGACGTGGCCGTGACCAAGGCCGCGCCCGAAGGCACCGAAATCCGCCGCTTCGACGACGATGCCTCGGCCATGCAGGCGCTGATCTCGGGCCAGGTCGATGCCATCGGCTGCTCGGTGACCGTGGCCGCGCAAATTGCCAAGCGCGTGCCCGCCGGGAGCTACGAAAACAAGTTCACGCTGGTGCAGCAATCGATGGGCATTGCCATGCGTCCGGGCCAGGAAGAGCTGCACAAGGCGGTCAACGAATTCGTTGCCAAGAACATCGCCAATGGCGAGCTCAACAAGCTCTACCAGAAGTGGCTGCAGGCCGACCTGCCGAAGATGCAGTGAACCGCAAGGGCTGAAGAAGAAAAAGGAATCCTGGCATGACGACGGAATCGATCATCCGCATGGAAGCGGTCAACAAGTGGTACGGTGAATTCCAGGTGTTGACCGGCATCGACCTGTCGGTGCGCCAGGGCGAGCGCATCGTGATCTGCGGGCCTTCAGGCTCGGGCAAGTCCACGCTCATCCGCTGCATCAACCGGCTCGAAACGGTGCAGAAGGGCCGCATCGTGGTCGACGGCATCGACCTGACGGCCGGCGGCAAGAACGTGGATGCGGTGCGTGCCGAAGTGGGCATGGTGTTTCAGCAGTTCAACCTGTTTCCGCACCTCACCATTCTGGAAAACTGCACGCTCGCGCCCATGCGCTCTCGCGGCATGACCAAGGCGCAGGCGGAAGAGGTGGCCATGAAGTACCTCACGCGCGTGCGCATTCCGGAGCAGGCCAACAAGTACCCGAGCCAGCTCTCCGGCGGGCAGCAGCAGCGCGTGGCCATTGCGCGCGCGCTGTGCATGACGCCCAAGATCATGCTGTTCGACGAGCCCACCTCGGCGCTCGACCCCGAGATGGTCAAGGAAGTGCTCGACACCATGATCGGCCTGGCCGAAGACGGCATGACCATGCTGTGCGTCACGCACGAAATGGGCTTTGCCCGCAGCGTGGCCGACCGGGTGATCTTCATGGCCGAGGGCAAGATCGTCGAGCAGGCGCCGCCGCAGGAATTCTTCAGCAATCCGCAGAACGAGAAAACGCGCCAGTTCCTCGGCCAGATCCTGAGCTCGCACCAGGCCCACTGATGTCTTTTCAGGTACTCATTTCTCTGTCGTCCTTCGGTGCGGCCGAGGTGGGCCGGCATGGCCAGCTCTGGTGCTCGCAACTGGCGCTCGAGGCCGGGGCCGATTCGGTCGAGGTGCGCGGCGAGATGCTGCGCAACCCCGAGGCGGAACTGCCCTCGCTCGCGGGGCTGGCCTCCGTGTATTCCAGCCCAGAAGGGCTCTGGGCCGAAGGCGGCTGGCTCGACAGCGCAGCCTTGGCGCGCGGCATTGCGGCCGCAACCAGGCTGGGCGTCAGGCGGCTCAAGATGTCGATCGGCGACTTTCGCCCGTCGTCGCACGGGTCGCTGTGGGGCCTGAAGGTGCAGCTCGCGGAAACCCGTGTCGAACTGCTGATCGAAAACGACCAGACCGTGCGCGCCGGCACGCTGCCCGCGCTGCAGGCTTTCTTCGACGCGGCCGACAAGGCCGGCGTCGAACTCGGCATGACCTTCGACATGGGCAACTGGCACTGGCTGGGCGAATGCCCGCTGCAGGCCGCCCAGGCGCTGGCGCATCGCGTTCGCTACGTGCATTGCAAGGGCGCGCAGCGCCTCGCGCACAAGTGGGTGGCGGTGCCGCTGGGCGACTCGGCCGCGCCATGGCGCGCGGTGCTGCGCGCGCTGCCGGCCGACGTGCCGCATGCCATCGAATACCCTCTGGTGGGGGACGACCTGATGGCCGTCGCACGCACGCAAATCGATTTCATCCGCTCCGCGCGAGCCTAGAAATACATGACTGAACCGACCGCTTTCGACGTTGCCCTGTTCGGCGAAGCCATGCTGCTGCTCGTGGCCGACCGGCCCGGCCCACTGGAAAACGCAGAGGCGTTTCACAAGCGCACCGCCGGCGCCGAAACCAACGTGGCCATCGGCCTTTCGCGTCTCGGCCTCAAGGTGGGCTGGGCCAGCCGGTTGGGCACGGACTCGATGGGGCGCTATCTGATTGCAACGATGAAGGCCGAGGACATCGACTGCTCGCACGTGATCTGCGACCCCGCGCAGCGCACCGGCTTCCAGTTCAAGGGCCGGGTCACCGACGGCAGCGATCCGCCGGTCGAATACCACCGCAAGGGCTCGGCCGCGAGCCACATGGGCCCTGCCGATGTCGATGAAGCCTGGCTGCGTTCGGCGCGCCACCTGCACGCCACGGGCGTGTTCCCGGCCATTTCCGACACCAGCCTGCAGGCCGCCCTCAAGACGATGGACGTGATGCGCGCGGCCGGCCGCACCATCTCGTTCGACACCAACCTGCGGCCTACGCTGTGGCCGTCGACCGACACCATGCGCCACTGGATCAACGAGCTGGCCTCGCGTGCCGACTGGGTGCTGCCGGGCATCGAAGAGGGCCTGCTGCTCACCGGCCACACCCAGCCTGAAGACGTGGCCAGCTTCTATCGTGAGCGCGGTGCGAAGCTGGTGGTGGTCAAACTCGGTTCCGAAGGCGCGTACTACGACAGCGACGTGGCGGGCACCGGACGCATCGAAGGCTTTCCGGTGAAGGAAGTGGTCGACACCGTGGGCGCGGGCGACGGCTTTGCGGCCGGCGTGGTGAGCGCATTGCTCGAAGGCAAGAGCGTGCCCGAGGCCGTGCGCCGCGGTGCCTGGATTGGCGCACGCGCGGTGCAGGTGCTGGGCGATACCGAAGGCTTGCCAACGCGCGCCGAACTCGAAGAAGCAGGACTCTGACAATGACCGACAAGAAGAACGTGCTTGTCTTCAGGGCGCTGCCCGAAGACCAACTCGCGCGCCTGCAGGCCGCACACCATGTGTCCGTTGCCGATCCGCGCAAGGAGCCGGAGGCCTTTGGCGCCGCGCTCGGCACCGCGAACGGGCTGATCGGTTCGAGCTACAACATCGACGCCGCACTGCTCGATGCGGCGCCCCAGCTCAAGGTGATCTCGAGCGTGTCGGTCGGCGTCGACAACTATCCGCTGGCGGAGCTGCACAAGCGCGGCATCGTGCTGTGCCACACGCCCGACGTGCTGACCGAGACGGTGGCCGACTCGGTGTTCTCCATCCTGATGGCCACGCAGCGCCGCGTCGTCGAGCTCTCGAACCTCGTGCGCGAAGGGCGCTGGACCAAGAACATCGGCGAAGAGTTCTTCGGCACCGATGTGCACGGCAAGACGCTCGGCATTCTCGGCTTTGGCCGCATCGGCCAGGCCGTGGCCCGGCGCGCGGCATTGGGTTTCGGCATGCCGGTGCTCTACCACTCGCGCCGGCCCGTCGACCTGGCCGCGCAGGCGCCCGAGCTGCAGGGCCGCGCAACCCATACACCGCTTGACGACCTGCTCTCGCGGTCGGACATCGTGCTGGCGATGCTGCCGCTCACCGACGCGACGCGCGGCATGATCGATGCCGGCTTCTTCGCGCGCATGAAGCCGGGGGCGTCTTTCATCAATGGCGGCCGTGGCGCTACGGTGAACGAAACCGCATTGCTGCACGCGCTCGACCACGGCACGTTGCGCGCCGCGGGCCTGGACGTGTTCGCGAAAGAGCCGCTGCCGGCCGATTCGCCGCTGCGCACGCATTCGCGCGTGACGCCGCTGCCGCACATCGGTTCGGCGACGCATGAGACGCGGCATGCGATGGCTGAGCTGGCAACGACCAATCTTCTGCAGGTCTTGGCCGGCGAGAAACCGACCGCGCCGTACGACACGGCGGGCGCATGAAGCCCTCGAGGATTTTCTCCCTCCCCGCTGGGGAGGGCAGGGGTGGGGGCAAGCGGCGAATCCATTTCGCGCTCTGCCTGCCCCCATCCCAACCTTCCCCCAAAGGGGGAAGGAGCAAATCCATGAATCCGAGCGGGCGCGCCACCATTGCCGACGTCGCCGAAGCCGCAGGCGTCTCCAAAGCCACCGTCTCGCGCTTTCTCAACCACCGCGAGCGCCTCTTGAGCCGCGACATCGCGGCGCGCGTCGAGGCAGCCATCGCCAAGCTGGCCTACACGCCCAGCCCCATGGCACAGGCGCTGAGCCACGGTCGCTCGCGCCTCATCGGCCTGATCGTGGCGGACATCACCAACCCGTATTCGGTAGCCGTGCTGCGCGGTGCCGAGAAGGCCTGCCAGGACGCGGGCTACCTGGTGATGCTGTTCAACCTGGGCAACGAGAGCGAACGCGAACGCGAGGCCATCGATGCGCTTGCGGGCTACCAGGTCGACGGCTTCATTCTCAACACGCTGGGGCGCGGCAGCAACGTGGTCGATGCGGTCACGCTGCACGGCAAGCCCGCGGTGCTGGTCGACCGCCGGCATGCCGGCATGCACACCGATTTCGTCTCGCTCGACAACCATTCGGCGATGCGCGACACCTGCGGCCATCTGGTCGAAGGCGGTTATCGCGAACTGCTCTACGTGACCGAGCCGCAAAAGGGCGTGAGCTCGCGGCGCGAACGCACCGCCGCCTTCCGTGCCTGCGTGGCCGCGCACGAGCCGCGCGTGGCGGGCGAGGTGTTCGAAAGCGTCGAGGGAGAAAGCGATGCGCTGGACGAAGCCTTGCGCGCCTTGCATCGGCGCGCAAAGCGCGGACGCCGTGCGGCGGTGGTCGCGGGAAATGCGGTGGTCACGCTGCGTGTCGCACAGGCCATGGCGCGCCTGAGCTGGCACTTCGGGCAGGAGTTGGGCTTCGTCGGCTTCGACGATCCCGAATGGGCCTCGCTGATCGGCCCCGGCCTGAGCACCGTGGCACAGCCCACCGATGCTATCGGCCGCTGTGCCGCTACCTGCCTGATCGAGCGGCTGCAGGGGCTGGATGCGGCGCCGCGCCAGCTGCTGCTGCCGGGGCAACTGGTGGTGCGGGGCTCGTCTCAGCCGACGGCATAGCGGTGGCCGGATCCGCAACGCGAACGAGGCGGACGAGTTCGACCCGCTCGGCAATCCAGCGCTGGAAATTCCGCTCGGCCTGCAGCTTGAACTCGTTGCGCGTGTGATTGCAGATGGCGTGCGCAAGGCGCCGGTGCTTCTGCTTGCGAACGCCGCCGAGCGTCGAGTCGTTCAGGTGCTCGATGGTGGCCGAATCAGGCGTGCTGCGAGGCTCCGCAAAATCCATGGGCAGGCCGCACCAGTGGCAGTTGTTCCCGAAGGACGAGCGCAGGGCCTGCACGCTCATGGCTGTCGCAGCCTCTGCGGGAGCCGGTCAGCCGACTTCGGCGACCAGGTCGATCTCGACGCAGGCGCCCAGCGGCACTTGTGCCACGCCGAACGCGCTGCGCGCATGCGAGCCCTTCTCGGCGCCGAACACTTCGGCAAACAGCTCGCTCGCGCCGTTGGTCACCAGGTGCTGCTCCGTGAATGTGCCGACGGAGTTGACCAGGCTCATCACCTTGACGATGCGCGTGATCTTGTTCAGGTCGCCCACGGCCGCATGCAGCGTGCCCAGCAGGTCGATGGCAATGGCGCGCGCGGCCTGCTTGCCTTCTTCGGTGCTGACGTTGGCGCCGAGCTGGCCGGTCCAGACCTTGCCGTCCTTCTTGGCGATATGGCCCGAAAGAAAAACGAGGTTGCCGGTGCGCACGAAGGGCACATAGGCCGCGGCGGGGGCGGCGACCGGGGGCAGGGTGATGCCGAGGCTGGAAAGCTTGTCGTAAACGCTCATTGGAGATCCTTGTCCGAGGGTTGCGATTGAATCTGCGATTGTGTCTGTGATTGCGTCTGTGTTTGCGTCTGTGTTTGTCACTGCGCCGCTTCCGCAGCCTGCGTGCGCAGCTCTTCAATGGGTTGCACCGTCACGCCCACCTTGAGCGTGTGGCGCGCACCGCCATGCAGCACGCCGCGCATGGGCGACACGTCGGAATAGTCGCGGCCGATGGCAAGCGCGACGTAGTCTTCGCCCGGCTGCCGGCCGTTGGTGGGATCGAACTCGGCCCAGCCGCCGGCGCTTTCGGGGCCGTCGCCTTCGCCGGGCAGGTACACCGACACCCAGGCGTGCGAGGCATCGGCGCCCACCAGCCGCGGCTGGCCCGGTGGTGGCTGCGTGAGCAGGTAGCCGCTCACGTAGCGCGCGGGCAGGCCCATCATGCGAAAGCAGGCAATCATGATGTGGGCGAAGTCCTGGCACACGCCCTTGCGCTGGGCGAGCGCCTCGACCGCGGGCGTGCTGATCTCGGTGCTGTCGGCCTCGTAGGCAAAGTCGCGGTACATGCGCTCGGTGAGGTCCATCGCCACGTCGAAAGTCGGCCGTTCAGGCGCGAAGCTTGCGCGCGCGTAGGCCGCGAAGTCGTCGTGGCGGGGCACGTAGGGCGACGGAAAAACGAACTCCGAAGCCGCATCGAAGGTGGCGTCCTTGCGGTAGCGGAAACGCTCGCGAACGGCCTCCCAGGGCAGGTCGCGCGCCACGGCCGGAGAAAGCACGGGCTCGGAGGTTTCGACCACGCTTTCGGCGGTGACCACGAGGCTGTCGTGCGTGGCTTCGAGCGCAAAGAACGCGCGGGTGTTGCCGTACACGTCGGGCAGCTCGTTGCGCTGCGCGGGCTGGGGTTCTATGGCGAGCTTGTGGCTCACCAGCCGCTGCGAAGAGGTGGCCAGCGGCTTCAGGTGGGCCAGGTGCTGCGCCGTTTCGACCGGGGGCGAATACTCGTAGCGGGTTTCGTGCGTGACGTGAAGAAGCATGGGGTTCCTGCTGGGGCAGCTTCGGCGCGCCGCCGAAATGCGCCGCGTAGATCTTGTCGTAGCTGCCGTCGGCCTTGATGTCGTCGAGGCCCTTGTTGATCCTGGCCAGGAGTTCCGCATTGCCTTTCTTGACCGCAATGCCGTATTGCTCGACCGGAAAGGCGGCATCGCTCACCGTCTTGAAGCCGCCGCCGGGGTTGTTGGCAAGGTAGTGCTCCACCACGCCGTTGTCGGCCACCACGGCTTGTACACCGCCGGCTTCGAGCTCCTTGAGCGCGAGCGGCGTGGACTCGAAGCGCTTGATGTTGCCGCTCGACTTGCCCTGCAGCTTGCCCACCACTTCGTCGCCCGTGGTGCCGTTCTGCACGCCGACCTTCATGGCCTTGATGTCTTCGAAACTAGTCACCTGTGCATCGCGCCTGACCGCGATGAGTTGCCTGGCTTCGAAGTAGGGCTTCGAAAAGTCCATGGTCTGGCGGCGCTCGCCGGTGATGGTGATGGCCGACACCAGCAGGTCGCGGTCGCCTTGGTCGAGCGCGTTGAAGATGCCTTCCCACGGCGTGTTGACGAACTTCACTTCGAAGCCGACCTTGGCCGCGATCGCCTTGACCACCTCGATGTCGAATCCGACGATCTCGCCTTTTTCGTTCTGCGACTCGAAGGGGGTGTAGGCGGCATCGGTGCCGACCACCAGCACCCGGGCCGCCGCGGGCGGAGGCGTGGCCGTAGCGGCGGTGGTGGGCTCCTGCTTGCCGCAGCCGGCCAGCGCAAGCGCCGCAAAGGCGGCAAGGGCGGCAGTGAACGCGATGCGGCGGTTGGCAAGCATGTTGCGGCCTCCTTCAAAAAAGAGCGTGTTCAGGCGCCGACCGAACGCAGCGATTCCGACGTGAGCGTGAAATAGCGCGTGCCGATGGCGTCGGACACATGGTAGGCCGCCGTCTCGCAGCTGGCGAGAAGCTGGACCAGTGCGGGGTAGTCGGCATCGGCGCCGGTGGCGCACAGATGCTCGAGCGTCCAGGTTGCGGGGTCGGGCAGTTCGTAAGACAGCGCGGTGAGCTTGCCGGGCGCACTGCCCGCAAGGCGCGCAATGCGCCCGCGCAGCGTTTGCGTGACCCACGCAAGCGAGCGCGGGTTCTCGGCATCGAGCACCAGCAGGTCGACCAGCGTGGCCACGTCGCGCCGCTGCTGGTAGCGCGCGTGGAAGGTGATGGTGCTGTCGAACAGCGCCACCATGGCCTCGAAGCCGCTCACCTCGTGCACGGCATCGTTCTCGAAGCCGGCCTCCAGTGCGTTCGACAAAAAGCCCAGCCGCTCGATGTGGCGGCCGATCGACAGCAGGCGCCATGCGTCGTCGCGCGTCATGCGGTCGGTCTGTGCGCCGGTCATGGCGGCCAATGCGGTGCTTGCGGATTCGAGCGCGCGCAGCGCTGCACCGGTGGCAAAGCTGCCTTCGCCGGCCTGCTCGGCGGCACGCCGCAGAAACTCGGCTTCGGTGCGCACGATCTGGTTCCAGTTGTCCTGCGAGAGTCGTTCGCGCACCGCGGCGGCGGCCTGCCGGATGCAGCGCAGGCTGAAGCCGACGCTGCCGCCGCGCTCCACGTCGCCGAGCTCGGCAATCAGTGCGCGCTCGAACACCCGGCGCGATTGCGGCGCGCTGGGCACGCCCGCCGGCACCAGCGCATTGCGCAAGGCCATCCGATGCAGCCATTCGAGCAGCGGGCGCGACGACTGGTCTTCGCTGCCCAGCAGGTTGAGCGTGAGGCGCGCGAGCCGCACCGCGTTTTCCGCCCGCTCGGTGTAGCGGCCGAGCCAGAACATGTTCTCGGCCGCGCGGCTGGTAACCGGCGCCCGGTGCCGCGCGAGCGAAGCCGGCGTGGCATGCGGCTGCAGCAGCGTGGTGCGGTCGACTTCGCCGTGCGTTTGCACCCATACGTCGGCACTGCTGCCGCCGCGCTGCATGGAGGCGATTTGCGCATCGCGGCCGGCAAGCCGCGCCAGCCCGCCGGGCAGCACGCGCCACGACTGCGCGCCGTCGCTCACCGCGAAGACGCGCAGCAGCACCGCGCGCGGCGCAATGTGGCCCGGCCCCAGGTCATTGGCCCAGGTGGGCATCTGCGACAGTGGCAGGTAGCTCTGGATGGTGTGGGCTTCGCCGTCGCGCACGATGCGGCCGGCCCATTCGTCGAGCTGGCGCCGGCTCAGTTCGCTGCCGAGCACCGCGTCGAAGCTGGTCTGCCCGTCGAACCCGGGGTAGGTCGGCTTGATGGCGCATTCGCCCAGCTGCGGCAGCACCGCCTCGAGCGCGGCACGCTCGCCGCACCACCAGGTTGGCAGCGCGGGCAGCTTGAGCTTTTCGCCGATGAGGCGACGCGCGAGGCCTGGCAAGAAGCCCAGCAGCGCGGGGGATTCGAGAAACGCCGAACCCGGCATGTTGGCCACCAGCACGTTGCCGGCCCGAATGGCCTGCAGCAAGCCCGGTACGCCGAGCGTGGAATCCGGCCGCAGTTCGAGCGGATCGAGGAACTGGTCGTCCAGCCGCTTGATGAGTCCGTGCACCGGGCGCAGGCCCTGCAGTGTCTTGAGGTAGAGCCGCTGGTCGCGCACCGTGAGGTCACTGCCCTCGACCAGCGTCACGCCGAGATAGCGCGCAAGGTATGCGTGCTCGAAGTAGGTTTCGTTGTAGGGGCCCGGCGTGAGCAGCGCAATGTGCGGCGGCACGCCGGCCGGGCACATGCGCTGCAGGCCGTCCATCATGGCGCTGTAGGTGGCGGCCAGGCGCTGCACATGCAGCGCCTCGAAGGCTTGAGGAAACTGGCGCGTGATGGCGAGGCGGTTCTCGAGCAGATAGCCCAGGCCCGAAGGCGCCTGCGTGCGCTGCGACACCACCCACCAGTTGCCATCGGGTCCACGGGCGAGGTCGAAAGCCGCAATGTGCAGCCAGGTGTCGCCCGGCGGCTTCACGCCGTGCAGCGCGCGCAGGTAACCGGGGTGCCCGCGCACCAGCGCCGGCGGCAGAAGGCCTTCGCTCAGCAGTTGCTGCGGGCCGTAGACATCGGCCATGACGCGGTCGAGCACGCGCACGCGTTGCAGCACGCCGGTTTCGATCTGGTTCCAGCTTTCGGGCGAGACGATCAGCGGGAAGAGGTCGAGCGACCACGGGCGCTGCGGCCCGTTGGCGTCGGCGTAGACGTTGTAGGTAACGCCGTTGTCGCGGATCTGCCGCTCCAGGTTGACCGCCCGCCGCGGTAGGTCGCCGAACCCGCCCGGGCCGAGCTGCTCGAAGAATGCGTTCCAGGCCGGCGTGAGGGGCGGCTTCTCGTTGGAGGGCTGCGGCTGCTGGAGAACCTGGGTCTGTGTCTGCGTCTGGGATTGGGCCTGCGACGGGTTCTGCAGAGGCGCGGAGCGCTCGGCCGCCGCGTCGTAGAGCGCCGGCGGCGCGGCCACGGCCGGCGCTGCGCCGGTGACCTGGCGCGGCGGCACTGCGGGCGTGGCTTCTCCGCGCAGTTCGTCGAAGTGGCCGGGCAGGGCGGCCGGGGCGAGCGCCGACGCCAGGGCGGCTGGAAATTCCAGCGCCTGGGCGTCGAACAGGGATTCGTTCAAAGGTTCCACAGGGGATGGATTGTCACATTGCCGTCACCGGGTGAGGTGGCGGGCGATGTGCTAAATGTCCCCTTGCGTCCCTTTAAGGCCTTTCACCGCCGCAAATCGAGGGTGAACGGGAATTCGCGGCTGCCCGCGAGCTCGATGGTGGCCGGCGGCGTGCGCATCAGGCCGGGCGTATGGCCCATGCGCGCAAAGCGCGACATGCGGCGGCTTTCCGCCTCATAGGCGTTCACAGGCAGGGTGTCGTAGTTGCGTCCGCCCGGGTGGGCGACGTAGTACTGGCAGCCGCCCAGCGAGCGCTTCATCCAGGTGTCGACAATGTCGAAGGTGAGCGGCGCATGCGCGCCAATGCTCGGATGCAGCGCCGAGGGCGGGTTCCAGGCCTTGTAGCGCACGCCCGCGACGAACTCGCCCACGGTCCCGGTGGGCTGCAGCGGCAGCACCTTGCCGTTGACGGTGATCACGTGGCGGCTTTCGTTCAGGCCGGTGACGCGCACCTCGATGCGTTCGAGCGACGAATCGACATAGCGCACCGTGCCGCCGGCCGAGCCCTCTTCGCCCATCACGTGCCAGGGCTCCAGCGCGTTGCGCAGCGAAAGCTCCACGCCCATGGCCTGCACCTGGCCCACCAGCGGGAAGCGGAACTCGAAATGCGGCGCGAACCAGTCGATGTCGAACGCGAAACCGGCCTGGCGCATTTCGCTGATCACGTCGTCGAAGTCCATCTTGACGAAGGTCGGCAGCAGGAAGCGGTCGTGCAGCTCGGTGCCCCAGCGCGTGACGGGCGCCTTGTACGGATCGTCCCAGAAGCGCGCGACCAGGGCGCGGATCAGCAACTGCTGCGCAATGCTCATGCGCGCATGCGGCGGCATTTCAAACGCGCGCAGCTCGAGCAGGCCGAGCCGGCCGGTGCTCGAATCGGGCGAGTAGAGCTTGTCGATGCAGAACTCGCTGCGGTGCGTGTTGCCCGACACGTCGATCAGGATGTTGCGCAGCGTGCGGTCGACCAGCCACGCCGGCATGTTCTGGCCGTGGATCTCGCGGTTCCGCGCGATTTCCTTCAGGGCGATTTCAAGCTCGTAGACCTGGTCGTTGCGCGCTTCGTCCACTCGGGGCGCCTGGCTGGTCGGGCCGATGAACATGCCCGAGAACAGGTAGCTCAGCGAGGGATGGTTGTGCCAGTAGAGCAGCAGGCTGGCCAGCAGCTCGGGTCGGCGCAGGAAGGGGCTATCGGCCGGCGTGGCGCCGCCCATCACAAAGTGGTTGCCGCCGCCGGTGCCGGTGTGGCGGCCGTCGGTCATGAACTTCTCGGCCGACAGGCGGGTTTCGAAGGCGGCGTTGTAGAGAAACTCGGTGTGGTCGACCAGTTCCTTCCAGTTGTGGGCCGGGTGGATGTTGACCTCGATCACGCCCGGGTCCGGGGTGACGGCCAGCATTTTCAGGCGCGGATCGCGCGGCGGCGGATAGCCTTCCATCACGATGCGCATGCCGAGTTGCTCGGCCGTGGCTTCGACGGCCGCGACCAGGTCGAGATAGTCTTCCAGGCGCGCGAGCGGCGGCATGAAGACGTACAGCACGCCCGAGGCGCTGCCCTTTTTCTCGGCCGCCGGGCCGTTGGCGCGGCGCGGGTCGCGCACTTCGACGCACAGCGCGGTGCGCGTGACCCAGTGGGCCGATTCGCCGCGCAAGGGCTGGCGGGTGGCCGGGTTCGCGGAGCGGTCTGCGGTTTCGGCCGCCGCATCGCCCTTCGCCGCACCGCCGGTCGTGGTTGCGCTGGCGCCGGGCGACTGCATGCGCAAGGCGGCGGGCACCGCGGGCGGGGCACCGAAGTCGTAGGGCACGGCGCCAAGGTCGGCGCCCGTTGCACCGCCCGCAGGTACCGCGTAACGCGCGCGGTAGTCGGCTGAAGTAGGCAACGCGGCGCGCGGTGCGGTCGGGTCGCGCTCGACCAGGTAGGGATAGTCGCCCTTGCTGGCCCAGGGCTGCGAGTCGAGCGGCAGCCGGTAACCCATGGGCGAGTCGCCCGGAATCAGGTAAAGCCGGTCGTCGCGCAGGAACCAGGGGCCGGTTTTCCAGCCCGGGCCTGCGAGTGCGGGCGCATCGGCATCGGCGTTGCCGGGTTCGAGCGGCAGCATGTAGCCGATGACGGCGTCGAGCTTTTGCGTGAACACGCGGCGCAGGCGAACGCGCTCGAGCTCGTCGTCCAGCTTCGACTCGAAGGGGTCGACGTTCACCGGCAACCTGCGTTCGCGCCACAGGTAGTAGTAGACGTCTTCATAGCCGGGCTGGACGTAGCGCTCGGTAATGCCGAGCTTGTGCGCCAGCACGGTGGTGAAGCGGCGTGCGTCTTCGCTCGTGTAGTGCGTGGGCACGCGCTCGTCGGCAAAGAGCTCGGGGTTGTGCCAGAGCGTCTGGCCGTCGGCGCGCCAGAAGATCGACAGCGCCCAGCGCGGCAACTGCTCGCCGGGGTACCACTTGCCCTGGCCGAAGTGGAGAAAGCCGCCCTGACCGTATTCCGCGCGCAGCCTGTGGACGAGCTCGGTGGCATAGCCGCGCTTCGTGGGGCCGAGCGCATCGGTGTTCCATTCGGGCGCGTCGCGGTCGCTGGTGGCCACATAAGTGGGCTCGCCGCCCATGGTGAGCCGCACGTCGCCGGCCTTCAGGCGCGCATCGACCGCGTCGCCGAGCGCGAGCACTTCGGCCCATTGCTCTTCGGTATAGGGCTTGGTGACGCGCGGCGATTCGTAGATGCGCGTGACCTTCATCTCGTGGCCGAACTCGACCTCCGACTCGTCGACGCCGCCTTCGATGGGCGCCGCGCTCGAAGGCGTGGGCGTGCAGGCGAGCGGAATGTGGCCTTCGCCGGCCATGAGGCCCGAGGTGGCATCCAAGCCGACCCAGCCCGCGCCGGGCAGGAACACTTCGCACCAGGCGTGCAGGTCGGTGAAGTCGACCGTGGTGCCGCTCGGGCCGTCGAGCGCCTTCACGTCGGGGGTCAGCTGGATCAGGTAGCCCGAGACGAAACGCGCCGCCAGGCCGCAATGGCGCAGCAGCTGCACCAAGAGCCAGCCCGAGTCGCGGCACGAGCCGCTGCCGTTGGTGAGCGTTTCTTCCGGCGTCTGCACGCCGGGCTCCATGCGGATCAGGTAGTTGACGTCTTTCTGGACCTGCTGGTTCAGGCCGACCAGGAAGTCGATGGTGCGCTGTTCCTTGCGATCGATCTTGTCCAAGTAGGCGGAAACAAGCGGCGTGGCTTCTTCGGTGACCAGGTAGGGCGCGAGTTCCTCGGCCTGCGAAGCGGTGTACTTGAACGGAAAGTTCTCGGCCTGCGGCTCGAGGAAGAAGTCGAACGGGTTGTAGACCGCCATCTCGACCACCAGGTCGACCGTGACCTTGAACTCGCGCGTCTTTTCGGGAAACACGAGCCGCGCCTGGTAGTTGGCGAACGGGTCCTGCATCCAGTTGACGAAGTGCTCGGCCGGCTCGACCTTGAGCGAATACGAGATGACGTTGCTGCGGCAATGCGGCGCGGGACGCAACCGCACGACCTGCGGGCCCAACTGCACCAGGCGGTCGTATTTGTAGTGGGTGACGTGGTGGAGTGCGGCGTGAATGGACATGCGTTTTGTGTGCAGTACTGCGAGATTGCATCGAAAAGATGTCTCTTGTGAGACGCATACTAGCCCAGATACCAAGCAATTAACGCGCCATTGAGCGTGGGTCCGGGGAGGGCTTGCATCGTGTGTTCTGGAGTTTGCCGTTGACGCGCGCATGGGCGTCGGATGGCGTCATGGCCGGATCCTGGGCCTTTGCTGCGCTGGGCGGGACCTTGGTCGGTGCGGCGTTGCAGCTGCATCATGCGCGGCTATGGAGCGCGGCGTTCTATGCGGCTTTGTTCTTCGCTGGGCTTGCGGGATTGGTTGTGCTCTCCAGGCGGCGAACGTCTTATTTGCCGATGCTCGTTGCCCTGGCCTTCGGCGCATTCGCCGGGGGTGGGCTTGCGGGATGGCGGGCGGTGGCCTACGCGAATGGCGCATTGGACCCGGCCCTCGAAGGGCGCAATCTCCAGGTGACCGGCGTGGTGGCGCAAATGCCCCAGCACAACGAAGGCGGCACGCGTTTCCGGCTCGATGTCGAATCGGCCCGCTGGGCCGATGAGCGCGTTGAAACTTCGGTTCGTGTGCCGGTGCGCATTTCGCTCGGCTGGTATCGCGACGACACCAGCTTGTGGGGGCGCGCGCCGGAAGGGCGTGCCGGCGCAACGGTCGACGCGGCGGCCCCGCTGCATGCGGGTGAACGCTGGCGCCTCACGGTGCGGCTGAAGGCGCCGCACGGCAACCTCAATCCGCATGGTTTCGACAACGAGCTGTGGATGTGGGAGCAGGGTGTGCGCGCCAGCGGCTATGTGCGAACGGGCGCTCGCGATGCCGCACCGATGCGCCTTCAAGCCACATGGCTGCACCCGCTCGAACGTGCGCGCGAAGCAGTGCGCGATGCAGTGTTCGAACGCGTGACCGACGCACGGCAGGCAGGCGTGATTGCCGCCCTTGTCACTGGCGACCAGGGCGCTATCGACCGCGGTGACTGGGACATCTTCCGCGCCACCGGGGTTGCGCACCTGATGTCGATCTCGGGCCTGCACATCACCATGTTCGCTTGGCTCGCCGCGCACGCGGTGGGGGCGGCGTGGCGGCGCAGCGTATGGCTCATGCTGCGCTTTCCCGCGCCGCAGGCCGCACTCGTCGGCGGCGTGCTGTTGGCCGGGCTGTATGCGCTCTTCAGCGGCTGGGGCGTTCCCTCGCAGCGCACAGTCTGGATGCTGGCCACAGCGGCGCTGCTGCGGCTTACCGGGCGGCGTTGGCCATGGCCGCATGTGTGGCTGCTGATCGCGGCGGTGGTGGTGGCTATCGACCCTTGGGCGCTGATGCAGGCGGGCTTCTGGCTCAGCTTCGTCGCGGTCGGCGTGCTGTTCACGACCGGCTTCATGAGGCCTGCCGGCGAGACGACCGGGCGATCGCTTCGGCTGTTGGCGTTTTTTCGCGAGCAATGGGTGATCACGCTGGCTCTTACCCCGCTGAGCCTGCTGCTTTTTCAGCAGGTGTCGGTAGTGGGCCTGCTGGCCAACGCGGTCGCTATTCCGTGGGTGACGCTCGTGATCACGCCGTTGGCGATGCTGGGGGCCGCTGTGCCGCCTCTTTGGGACCTTGCCGCGTGGGCCGTGCAGGCGCTGGCCGTGCTGCTGAAGTGGCTTGCCGCCTTGCCCTATGCCACGCTGTCGATGGCCGCTCCCCAGTGTGGATGGCCGGCTTCGGTGTGGCGGGCGGGGTGCTGCTGGCCATGCGCCTGCCGTGGTCGCTGCGTTTGGTCGGCCTGCCACTTCTGTTGCCTGTGCTGCTGTGGCAGGCGCCCCGGCCCCCGCCGGGCAGTTCGAACTGCTTGCGGCCGACATCGGGCAGGGGAACGCGGTTCTCGTGCGCACCGCAGCGCACAGCCTGCTGTACGACGCCGGCCCGCGCTACAGCCTGGAGAGCGACGCCGGCCATCGCGTGCTGGTGCCCTTGCTGCGTGCACTGGGCGAACGGCTGGACATGCTTGTGCTGAGCCACCGCGACAGCGACCACACCGGCGGCGCGGCCGCGGTGCTCGCCATGCAGCCCCAGGCCGAAGTCCTGAGTTCGATCGAAGCCACCCATCCGCTGCAGGCCGTCCGCCCGAACCGGCGCTGCGAAGCAGGCCAGCGCTGGACCTGGGACGGGGTGGATTTCGAAATTCTCCATCCCGCGCCGACCGACTATCTTTTTTCACCAAGCCCAACGCGATTTCATGCGTGCTGCGCATCGCGAACGGCCACGCCACGGTGCTGCTGGCCGGCGACATCGAGCGCCTGCAAGAGGCTGCCTTGGTCGCGCGAACCCCGGAGCTTCGCGCCGACGTGCTGCTCGCGCCGCATCACGGCAGCAAGACCTCGTCGAGCGCGGCGCTGCTCGAAGCGGTGCGTCCGCGCGTTGCGCTGGTCCAGGCGGGCTATCGCAACCGCTTCGGCCATCCGGCCCGCGAGGTGGTCGAGCGTTATGCCGCCCATGGCGTGCGGCTCGTCGAAAACGTGCCTTGCGGCGCAGCGCTATGGCGCAGCCAGGCACCGGAAGAGGTTGGCTGCGAGCGGGAGCGCAATGCCCGCTATTGGCACCATCGCCTGCCTTGAAAAGCGGCGCGCGGTGCGGAATCCGCGCCAACATAGGGCTTTCACTGGCCTCGAACTTGCTAAGCTATGGCTCAAGGAGATTGGTCGTTCCATGCACAAATTCGATGAGATGTATGAGCAGTTGCCCTATGCGGGGTCTGCAATCAGGCAGCACTACAAGCGCTACGACCAATGGCTTGCAAAGCAGCCCGGCGAGGTCATGCGGGCGCGGCGAGAAGAGGCGGAAATGATCTTCCGCCGGGTCGGCATCACCTTTGCGGTGTACGGCGCCAAGGACGAAGACGGTTCGGGTACCGAGCGGCTCATTCCGTTCGACCTGTTGCCGCGCATCATTCCCGCCCATGAGTGGGAGAGCATGGAAAAAGGGCTGGTGCAGCGCGTGACGGCGCTCAACCGCTTCTTGCATGACGTGTATCACGACCAGGAAATCATCAAGGCCGGCATCATTCCGGCTGAGCAGATCCTGAACAACGCGCAGTTCCGCCCCGAGATGATGGGGGTGAACGTGCCGCACAACGTTTACTCCAACATTTCGGGCATCGACATCGTCCGCGCGCCCGACGCGCAGGGCAACGGCGAGTACTACGTGCTCGAAGACAACCTGCGCGTGCCCAGCGGCGTGAGCTACATGCTCGAAAACCGCAAGATGATGATGCGGCTCTTTCCCGAGCTGTTCAACCAGAACCGCATTGCGCCCGTGGCGCACTACCCCGACCTGCTGCTCGAAACGCTGCGCGCCAGCGCGCCGCCCGCCACGGCGGAACCCACCGTGGTCGTGCTGACTCCCGGCATGTACAACAGCGCCTACTTCGAGCACGCCTTCCTGGCCCAGCAAATGGGCGTGGAACTGGTCGAGGGGCAAGATCTCTTCGTACGCGACGACTTCGTCTACATGCGCACCACGCGCGGGCCGAAGCGCGTGGACGTGATCTACCGCCGCGTCGACGACGATTTTCTCGACCCCGAGGTGTTCCGCCCCACGTCCACGCTCGGTTGCGCGGGCCTGATGCGCGCCTACCGCGAGGGCAACGTCGTCATCTGCAATGCGGTGGGTACGGGCGTGGCCGACGACAAGTCGATCTACCCCTACGTGCCCAAGATGGTCGAGTTCTACCTCGGCGAGCAGCCGATCCTGAAGAACGTGCCCACCTACATGTGCCGCAACAAGGACGAGCTGCAATACACGCTCGACAACATGAAGGACCTGGTCGTCAAGGAGGTGCACGGCGCCGGCGGCTACGGCATGCTGATCGGCCCGGCCGCCACGGTGGCCGAGATCGAGGAGTTCAAGAAGGCCGTCATTGCCAAGCCCGACGGCTACATCGCTCAGCCCACGCTGAGCCTTTCCACGTCGCCCACCTTCGTGGATGCCGGCATTGCGCCGCGCCACATCGACCTGCGCCCCTTCGTGCTCTCGGGCAAGGAAGTGCAGATGGTGCCCGGCGGCCTCACGCGCGTGGCGCTCAAGGAGGGTTCGCTGGTGGTCAATTCGTCGCAGGGCGGCGGCACCAAGGACACCTGGATCCTCGAGGCGGACCGCGGCGCCAAGCCCAAGGCGGGGCAATCGCAAAGCCAATCGCAGTCGGCCTGAACGCAGCAGGCAAGCAAGCAAAGCAAGGAATCAGGAGAACAAGAATGCTGTCACGCACTGCCGATCACCTCTACTGGATGTCGCGCTACACAGAGCGCGCGGAAAACACCGCACGCATGCTCGACGTCAACTACCAGACCTCGCTCTTGCCCCAGTCGGCCGAAGTGGCCAAGTACGGCTGGCAGGGCGTGCTTTCCATCAGCGAGTTGCTGCCTTCGTACAACAAGAAGTACGAGCAGATCACGCCCAACGAGGTGATGGAGTTCATGGTCAAGGACGAGAGCAATCCGTCGTCGATCGTCTCCTGCCTGAAGGCGGCGCGCGAAAACGCACGCGCGGTTCGCGGCGCGCTCACCACCGAGGCGTGGGAAACCCAGAACACCACCTGGCTCGAAGTGAATCGCATGCTGCGCGCGGGAGATTTCGAGCGCGATCCGGCGCAGTTCTTCGAATGGGTCAAGTTCCGCTCGCACTTGTCGCGCGGCGTCACGCTCGGCACCATGCTTCAGGACGAAGCCTTTTACTTCTCGCGCCTGGGCACCTTTCTGGAGCGCGCCGACAACACCGCGCGGCTGGTGGACGTGAAGTTTCACGCCCTCAACAGCGAATTCTTCGGCACCGCCACAGAGGAAGACCAAGAGTACGACTTCTATCACTGGAGCGCCATTTTGCGCAGCGTCTCGGCCTTCGAGGTGTACCGCAAGGTGTACCGCGACGTGATCAAGCCCGAGCGCGTGGCCGAGTTGCTCATTCTTCGCGCCGACATGCCGCGTTCGCTGCACGCGAGCCTGGTCGAGGTGGTGAACAACCTTGCCAAGGTGCAGAACGAGCAGAGCGCCGAAACCCAGCGCCGCGCCGGCAAGCTGCTGGCCGACCTTCAGTACGCGCGGGTCGACGAAATCCTGGCGACTGGGCTGCATGCCTACCTCACGCAGTTCCTCGACCGGGTGAACGAGTTGGGCGGTCGCATCAGCCAGGACTTCCTGGTTCCGGCGCACTGAGCATGGCAAACGCGTGCGGCTAGTCGCCCATTCGCCGCGTGCCTTCTCGATCGATGGCTTTCTCGAGCCAGAGGAGTGCGAAGAGCTGATCGCGCTTGCCGAGCGCGAAGGCTTCGCCTCGGCAGGTGTGCGAACCGCGGACGGGCCGAAGGCCATGCCGGCCATCCGCAACAACGAACGCGCGATGCTGCCTTCAGCGAACTGGGTTGCGCTGCTCTGGGCGCGGCTCGGAACAGTCTCGCTGCCCGAAGTGGCCGGGCATGTGGCGCGGGGGCTGCCGAAGGACCTGCGCTTCTACAAGTATTCGCCCGGCCAGCGCTTCAAGATGCACAAGGACGGGCCGTGGCGTGAAGACGGGCTCACGAGCCAACTCACGCTGCTCGTCTACCTGAACGACGGCTTCACGGGCGGCGACACCGACTTTCGCGAGTTCCGCGTAAAGCCCGAAGCCGGCGCCGCGTTGCTTTTCGTTCACGACACCTGGCATGAAGGTGCGGCGATCGAAGAGGGCACAAAGTACGTGCTGCGCTCCGACGTGATGTACGGCCCCGGCGCCTGAGCATGGGCGAGGCGGCGCTCAACTCGCCGTCGCCTGCCGCACTGCGCGCTCCCAGCGCGCCATCGATTCCTCGGCCTGCGCCCGGCCCATGGTCGGCATGAAGCGGCGTTCCACTTTCCACAGTTTCGACAACTGGCGTGCGTCGCTGTAGACCCCGGTCGACAGGCCCGCGAGGTAGGCGGCGCCCAGTGCCGTGGTCTCGATCACTTCGGGCCGTACCACGGGAATACCCAGCAGGTCGGCTTGGAACTGCATCAGCAGGTCGTTCACGCTGGCGCCGCCGTCGACGCGCAGCTCGGCCACGGGCGTGCCGCCGGCGGCGACCGCATCGCGGCTCATGGCTTGCAGCAGTGCGGCGCTCTGGTAGGCGATGCTTTCGAGCGCGGCGCGCGCGATGTGCGCCACCGTGGTTCCGCGCGTCAGGCCGGTGATGGTGCCGCGCGCATCGGCGTTCCAGTAGGGCGCGCCCAGGCCGGTGAAGGCCGGCACCATCATCACGCCGCCCGCGTCGGGCACGCTTTCGGCAAGCGACTGCACTTCGGCGCTGCCCTTGATGGCCTTGAGGCCGTCGCGCAGCCACTGCACCACGGCGCCGCCGACGAAGACGCTGCCTTCCATGGCGTACTGCGGCGTGGCGTCGGTCTGCGCGGCACTGGTGACGAGCAGGCCGTTGTGCGAGGGCTGGAATGCCGCGCCCGTGTGCATGAGCAGGAAGCAGCCGGTGCCGTAGGTGTTCTTGGCCATGCCGGCTGCGAAGCACGCTTGGCCGAAGAGGGCGCTTTGCTGGTCGCCGGCCACGCCGCCGATGGGCAGCGCGCGGCCGAGCAGTGCCTCGTCGGTGTCTGCAAAGTGGGAGCTCGACGGTTGCACCTTGGGCATGAGCGCGGCGGGAATGTCGAGCGCCTTGAGGAGGTCGGCATCCCATTCGTTGCTGTGCACGTTGAAGAGCATGGTGCGCGAGGCATTGCTCACATCGGTGACGTGCACCTTGCCGCCGGTAAGCTGCCACATGAGCCAGCTGTCGACGGTGCCGAAGGCAAGATCGCCGCGCTCGGCCTGGGCGCGTGCGCCGGGTACGTTGTCGAGCAGCCAGCGCAGCTTGGTGCCCGAAAAATACGCATCAATGACCAGCCCGGTTTTTTCCTGAATGGTGCCGGTCATGCCGTCTTCGCGCAGCTTGGCGCACAGCGGTTCGGCGCGCCGGTCTTGCCACACGATGGCGTGGTGCACGGGCTGGCCGGTCTTGCGGTTCCACAGCACGGTAGTTTCGCGCTGGTTGGTAATGCCGATCGCATGAATGTCAGAAGGCTGGAGCTTGGCCTTGACCAGCACTTCGCGCGCGGTGGCCAACTGGCTGTGCCAGATTTCCATCGGGTCGTGTTCTACCCAGCCGGGCTGCGGATAGATCTGCGTGAGCTCCTTCTGGGCGATGGCGACGATGTGGCCTTCGCGGTCGAACACGATGCTGCGGGAGCTCGAAGTGCCCTGGTCTAGTGCTAGGAGGTAGGTCATGGCTTGGGTGTTCCTTGGAGTCTGGTCATGCTGGTCATGCGACTTGTGTTCTTGGCGCTGTCGTTTTCGCGCCGTTGTTCCAGGGCGTGTGCACAGGCCACCGGGTACTCCCCCTCCGCGAATGTCCCCGGGGCTGCGCCCCTCCTCCTTTATTTCGCTGCGTGGAGCACCCGATGCCCTGTGCACCTGGGCACGCTCGTGGTGCAACGCTGATCAACGACTGCTCTGCCCAACGCACCCGCTGGCGGGGTGCCTTGCGCAGCGAAACAAAGGAGGAGGTGCGGAAGCCCGCAGGCCGGGGGACATTCGCGGAGAAAGGTACCCCGTCGGCGGGTGCGCGCCCTGAACTCCCCTCGGCAGAGCGAACAGAAATCAGCCCCATCTTCAATCGCGCGCAATCTCAAGCCGCACTTGCGCCGCATGCAGCAAGTCGGCAAAAGGCGGCGGCGGCTCCGCGTCGGTAAACAGGCGGTCGATCTGCGAGAGCGTGCCCAGCTGGATCATCGCCGGCCGGTTGAACTTGCTCGCGTCGGCCGCCAGCCACACCTCGCGAGCTTGCGCGATGATGGTTTGCGCCACCTTCACTTCACGCAAGTCGAAGTCGCGCAGTGAACCGTCGGCCTCGATGCTCGACACCCCGATCAGCGCGATGTCGACCTTGAACTGGCGGATGAAATCGATGGTGGCCTCGCCAACGATGGCGCGGTCGCGCGGCCGTACCGAACCGCCGGCGACGATCACCTCGCACGACGTATTGCCGCTCAATATGGTCGCCACGTTCAGGTTGTTGGTGATCACGCGCAGGCCCGTGTGCCGCAGCAGGGCCTTGGCAATGGCTTCGGTGGTGGTGCCGATGTTGAGGATCAGCGAACAGTCGTTGGGCACCAGCTCGGCAACGCGTCGCGCAATGCGCGCCTTGCCTTCGGCATGCAGTGTTTCGCGCTGCTGGTAGCCGATGTTCTCGGTGGTGGAACTCGGCACCCGCACGCCGCCATGAAAACGCGTGAGCAGGCCTTCGTCGGCCAGCCGCTGCACGTCGCGCCGCACCGTTTGCAGCGTGACGCCGAGCATCTCGGCCAGCTGTTCCACGGTGACGGAGCCGCGCGTGCGCACGGTATCGAGAAGGTTGATCTGGCGCGGATTGGAATTCACAAAAGCGTCGTGGAGAACGGGAAGACTCTCTGGAGAGTACAGGCCGCGCCACTTTAAAACGAAAGAAAACGAACCGTACTAAGGGAAAACTCGGAGGAAAATCGCGTCAAAAGGAATCCAAATGAAAAGACGCGAAAATACAATGGCGCCCTTCAGTGATCTAAGTCACGAACCAACGGGCCCATCTTCTGTGAGCGATTTCTCCTCCAATTCGCCTCTGCCGGCAACCGATTGCGATGTGCTGATCGTCGGCGGCGGCATCAACGGGTGCGGCATTGCGCGCGACCTGGCGGGCCGGGGCTGGCGCGTGGTGCTGTGCGAAAAGGACGATCTCGCCTCGCACACGTCTTCCTCATCGACCAAACTCATTCACGGCGGGCTGCGCTACCTGGAGTATTACGAGTTCTCGCTCGTGCGCAAGGCACTGCAGGAGCGCGAAGTGCTGCTCAAGAGCGCGCCGCACATCATGTGGCCGCTTCGCTTCGTCATGCCGCATGACCCATCGATGCGGCCGGGCTGGATGATCCGCATCGGCCTTTTCATGTACGACCACCTCGCCAAGCGCGAAGTGCTGCCGGGCTCGCGCAGCATCGACCTGCGCAGCCATGCGGCCGGCGCGCCGCTCAAGCCGCAGTTCAAGCGCGGCTTCGTCTATTCAGACGGCTGGGTCGACGACGCGCGGCTGGTGGTGCTCAATGCCGTGGACGCCCGGGCGCGCGGTGCCGAGGTGCTCACGCGCACTCGCTGCGTTCATGCGCAGCGCGACGCAGAAGGCTGGACGGCCACGCTCGAGGCCGCGGACGGCGGCATTCGCGTGGTGCGCGCCCGTGCCGTGGTCAATGCGGCGGGGCCGTGGGCGGAATCGTTTCTGCGTGGCGTGGCGCAATCGGCCAAGGGCGAGGCGCTGGCCACCCGGCACCTGCGGCTGGTCAAGGGCAGCCACATCGTGGTGCGGCGCCTCTTCGAGCACGACCATGCCTACATCTTCCAGAACCCCGACAAGCGCATCATCTTCGCGATTCCGTACCAGGACGAGTTCACGCTGATCGGCACCACCGACATCGAACTGAACGCCGACGATCCCGGCCCGGCGCGCATTGCCGACGAAGAAATCTCCTATCTCTGCACCCAGGCCAGCCGCTATTTCGAAAAGCCGATCGTGCCGGCCGACGTGGTCTGGACCTACTCGGGAGTGCGTCCGCTGCTGGACGACGCCTCGGGTGACCCCTCGGCCGTGACGCGCGACTACATGCTCGAGTCCAACACCACCGCGGCGCCGCTGCTGTCGGTGTGGGGCGGCAAGATCACCACCTTTCGCAAGCTGGCCGAAGACGCGGCCGACGAGGTCGGCAAGATGCTCGGCCAGCCGAACACGCAACGCCCGGCCTGGACCGACGGCGCCTTTCTTGCGGGCGGCGATCTTTCCGGATGGATCGGCGCGCCGAAGCGGCCCGACGACGACTTCGAACGCTTCGTGGCCGCAGTGCAGGCCCGCTACCCGTGGCTCGACGCCAGGCTTGCGCGGCGCCTCGCACGCGCCTATGGTGCGCGCGTGGCCGAGCTGCTTGGCGATGCGCAGTCCATGGCCGACATGGGGGACGCCGTGGCGCCGGGGCTTCATGAGCGCGAACTGCGGTTTCTGCAGGAGAGCGAATGGGCCATGAGCGCGGACGACGTGCTCTGGCGCCGGTCGAAGCTCGGCCTGCGCTACACGGCCGAAGAACGCGCGCAGGTGGCCGCCTGGCTGCAGGCGCATGCAAAGAACAACAGCAACACGATCAATCGGGAGCGCTGATGCAATTGACTCTGGAGCGCGTCACCAAGAAGGTCGGCGCGCAAACATGGCTCTACGAGCAGAGCATCGCCCCGAGGAGCGGCGCGGTCACCGTGCTGCTGGGCGCCACCCAGGCCGGCAAGACCAGCCTGATGCGGCTCATGGCGGGGCTCGACACGCCGACCACCGGCAAGGTGCTGGTCGACGGCAAGGACGTCACCGGCATGCCGGTGCGCGAGCGCAATGTCGCCATGGTGTACCAGCAGTTCATCAACTACCCGTCGCTCAAGGTGGCCGACAACATCGCCTCGCCGCTCAAGCTGCGCGGTGAGAAGAACGTCGATGCCCGGGTGCGCGAGCTGGCCGACAAGCTGCACATCGGCATGTTCCTCGACCGCTATCCGGCGGAGCTTTCGGGCGGGCAGCAGCAGCGCGTGGCGCTGGCGCGCGCGCTCGCCAAGAATGCGCCGCTCATGCTGCTCGACGAGCCGCTGGTCAACCTCGACTACAAGCTGCGCGAAGGCCTGCGTGAGGAGCTGACGCAGCTGTTCGCAAGCGGCGATTCCACCGTGATCTATGCAACCACCGAGCCCGGCGAGGCGCTGCTGCTCGGCGGCTACACGGCCGTGATGGACGCGGGCGAGCTGCTGCAATACGGGCCGACGGCCGAGGTGTTCCACGCGCCGCAGTCGCTGCGCGTGGCGCGCGCCTTCAGCGACCCGCCGATGAACCTGCTGCCCGGCACCGCATCGGCGGGCCGCGTGCAGCTCGCCGGTGGCCCGGCGCTGGCACTGGCCGTGCCTGAAAACGTTTCGGGCGCTGTCACCGTCGGCCTGCGCGCGAGCGCGCTCAACGTGGGAGCGGGGGAGGGCGACATCGGCCTGCCCGGCAAGGTGGAGCTGGCCGAAATTTCGGGCTCCGACACCTTCGTTCACGTCGATACCGCGGTCGGCGAACTGGTGGCGCAGCTCACCGGTGTGCACCGCTTCGAATTGGGCGCCTCGATCACGCTGTATTTCAGCCCGTCGCAAGCCTATGTGTTCGATGCCGGCGAAAAGCTGGCGCTCGCGCCGGCATGGCGCAAAGGAAACTGTCATGGCACGCATCGACCTGGACCTGGCCCACGCCTACCGCCCCAACCCCACGCAGGACAGCGACTACGCGTTGCTGCCGCTGCAGATGAGCTTTCGCGACGGCGGCGCCTATGCCTTGCTCGGCCCCTCGGGCTGCGGCAAGACGACCATGCTGAACATCATTTCGGGCCTGCTGGTGCCTTCGCAGGGCACGGTGAAGTTCGACGGCCGCGACATGACGCGCGCCACGCCTCAGGAACGCAACATCGCGCAGGTGTTCCAGTTTCCGGTGATCTACGACACCATGACGGTGGCCGAGAACCTCGCGTTCCCGCTGCGCAACCGCAAGGTGCCTGAAGACCAGATCAAGAAGCGCGTGGGCGAGATCGCCGAAATGCTCGACATGAGCGGCCAGCTCAACCAGCGTGCGGCGGGGCTCGCGGCCGACGCCAAGCAGAAGATTTCGCTCGGCCGCGGGCTGGTGCGCAGCGACGTGTCGGCCGTGCTGTTCGACGAGCCGCTCACGGTGATCGACCCGCACCTGAAGTGGCAGCTGCGCCGCAAGCTCAAGCAGATTCACCGCGAGCTCAAGCTCACGCTGATCTACGTGACGCACGACCAGGTCGAGGCGCTTACCTTTGCCGAAGAGGTCGTGGTCATGACGCGCGGCAAGGCCGTGCAGGTGGGCAGCGCCGAGGCGCTGTTCGAGCGGCCGGCCCACACCTTCGTCGGCCACTTCATCGGCTCGCCCGGCATGAATTTCCTGGCGGCAAAAAACACGAACGGCGCGCTCGAAGTGGCAGGCACGCCGCTCGTGCCGACGCGCCAACTGCCCGAAGGCTCGATCAAGCTGGGCATCCGGCCCGAATACCTGCGGGTGGTCGAAGCGCGCGGGCAGGGCGCCGTGCCCGCCACCGTCACGCAGGTGCAGGACGTGGGCACTCATGCCATGCTGAGCGCCGACGCCGGCGGCACCGCGCTCAAGGCCCGCCTGCATGCCGATGCGCCGCTGCCCGCCGTAGGCGAGACCGTGTGGCTGCGCGTGCTGGACACCCACACCTGCTATTACCGCGACGAGGAGCTGGTTGCATGAAGAACGCATCGCAACAAGGCCGCGCCAACCCCGTACAGAAGATGGAAGCCCCATGGACGCCGTGAACAAACCCATCAACCAGAAGGCCTGGTGGCTGGTGCTGCCGGTGCTGATCTGCGTGGCCTTCTCGGCCATCGTACCGCTGATGACGGTCGTCAACTACTCGGTGCAGGACATCATCTCGCCCGAGCGCCGTGTTTTCGTCGGCACCGAATGGTTCGCCGCCGTCATGCGCGACGGCGAGCTCCATGCTGCGCTCTGGCGCCAGCTCGGCTTCTCGCTGTCGGTGCTCGCGGTCGAGATTCCCCTGGGCATTGCGCTCGCGCTCTCGATGCCGGCCACGGGATGGAAGTCGTCGGCGGTGCTGGTGGTGGTGGCGCTGTCGCTGCTCATTCCCTGGAACGTGGTCGGAACCATCTGGCAGATTTACGGCCGCGCCGACATCGGGCTCCTGGGCCATGCGCTGCAGAAGATGGGCATCAACTACAGCTACACCGGCGACGCGACCGATGCGTGGCTTACCGTGCTGATGATGGACGTGTGGCATTGGACACCGCTGGTGGCGCTGCTGTGCTTTGCGGGCCTGCGCTCGATTCCCGATGCCTACTACCAGGCCGCGCGCATCGACGGCGCCAGCAAGTTCGCGGTGTTCCGCTATATCCAGCTGCCCAAGATGCGCGGCGTGCTGATGATCGCGGTGCTGCTGCGCTTCATGGACAGCTTCATGATCTACACCGAGCCCTTCGTGCTGACCGGCGGCGGGCCGGGCAATGCGACGACGTTCCTGAGCCAATATCTCACGCAGAAGGCGGTCGGCCAGTTCGACCTGGGTCCGGCGGCGGCGTTTTCGCTGATCTATTTCCTGATCATCCTCTTGCTGTGCTTCATCCTCTACAACTGGATGCAGCGCGTCGGTACCCAGAAGGCGGAGGTGGAGCAATGAACGAGCGCAGATTCCGCAAGCGCAGCATCTTCTTGCTGCTCTATATTCTTTTTGCGCTGTTGCCCATCTACTGGATGGTCAACATGAGCTTCAAGACGAACGGCGAAATCCTTTCGAGCTTCTCGTTCTTTCCGCAGCAGTTCACCTGGGCCAACTACACACGCATCTTCACCGACGCTTCGTGGTACTCGGGCTACATCAACAGCCTGATCTACGTGGGCATTAACACGGTCATTTCGCTGACCGTGGCGCTGCCGGCGGCCTATGCGTTCTCGCGTTATTCGTTCCTGGGCGACAAGCACGTTTTCTTCTGGCTCTTGACCAACCGCATGACGCCGCCCGCGGTGTTTTTGCTGCCGTTCTTCCAGCTGTACAGCACCGTGGGCCTGATGGACACGCACCTGGGCGTGGCGCTCGCTCACTTGCTGTTCAACGTGCCGCTGGCCGTGTGGATTCTCGAAGGCTTCATGAGCGGCATTCCGCGCGAGATCGATGAAACCGCCTACATCGACGGCTACAGCTTTCCGAAGTTCTTCATCCGGATCTTCCTGCCGCTGATCAAGGCCGGCGTGGGCGTGGCGGCGTTCTTCTGCTTCATGTTCAGCTGGGTCGAGCTGCTGCTGGCGCGCACGCTCACCAGCGTCAACGCCAAGCCGATCGTCGCGACCATGACGCGCACGGTGAGCGCATCGGGCATGGACTGGGCTACGCTTGCGGCCGCCGGCGTGCTCACTATCGTGCCGGGTGCCATCGTGATCTGGTTCGTGCGGCACTACATCGCCAAGGGTTTCGCGATGGGGAGAGTCTGAAATGTTTGCCTGGATGTCCTGGACCACTCCGGTGGCCGTGTTCTTCGTCTGCATCGCGCTCATGCTGGTCGGCATGACGGTGTGGGAGATCAAGTCGCCCACCACGCTGCGGCGCGGCTGGCTGCCGATCGAAACCACGCGCGGCGACCGGCTGTTCATCGGCTTGCTCTCGGCGGCCTATATCAACCTGATCTACATCGGCCTTGCGGAATGGGCCAAGTCCGCAATGACGCTGCAGGCCGAGCCGTCGATCTGGATCGGCTTTGTGTTTTCGATGCTGGTGCTCGCGCTGATCATGCGCAAGGGCTAGCTCGCGTACTCCGGCAATTCGGCCCGGTGCTTCCCCGGGGCCGAGGTGAAATCAGCCGCACACGGGGAAGCGAAGGAACGAGGAGATAAACCATGAAGTTGCGCTACACCGCGCTGGCGGCCGCTATGGTGCTGGCACTGTCGGCCTGCGGAAAGAAGGACGAGCCTGCGGCCCAGGCTCCGGCAAGTACCCCTGCACCGGCTCCGGCAGCGGCGCCAGCCGCGGCCACTCCGGCAGCGGCACCGGCGGCGCCCGATGCGGCGGCCAAGTGGATCGACAGCGAATTCCAGCCGTCGACGCTCAGCAAGACGCAGCAGGCCGAGGAACTGAAATGGTTCGTCGACGCCGCGGCGAAGCTCAAGACCAAGGGGGTGACCGAAATCTCCGTGGTCTCCGAAACCATCACCACGCATGAATACGAGTCGAAGACGCTGGCCCGCGCCTTCGAGGAAATCACCGGCATCAAGGTGAAGCACGACCTGATCCAGGAAGGCGACGTGGTCGAGAAGCTGCAGACCTCGATGCAGTCGGGCAAGTCGATCTACGACGGCTGGATTTCGGACTCGGACCTGATCGGTACCCACTACCGCTACGGCAAGATGATGAACCTGACCGACTATATGGCCGGTCCGGGCAAGGAGTTCACCAACCCCGGCCTCGATGTTGCCGACTTCATCGGCACCAAGTTCACCACCGCGCCGGACGGCAAGCTCTACCAGTTGCCTGACCAGCAGTTTGCGAACCTGTACTGGTTCCGCGCCGACCTGTTCGACCGCCCTGACCTGAAGGAAAAGTTCAAGGCCAAGTACGGCTACGACCTGGGCGTGCCCCTCAACTGGAGCGCCTACGAGGACATTGCCGAGTTCTTCAGTGTCGACGTGAAGACCATCGACGGCAAGCCGATCTACGGCCACATGGACTACGGCAAGAAGGACCCGTCGCTGGGCTGGCGCTTCACCGATGCATGGCTCTCAATGGCCGGCACCGCGGACATCGGCATTCCGAACGGCGTGCCGATCGACGAATGGGGCATTCGCGTGGCCGACGACAAGTGCACGCCGGTGGGCGCGGCCGTGTCGCGCGGCGGCGCCACCAACTCGCCGGCTGCCGTGTATGCGCTCACCAAGTACGTGGACTGGATGAAGAAGTACGCGCCGCGTGAAGCCACCGGCATGACCTTCGGCGAAGCCGGCCCCGTGCCCGCCCAGGGCCAGATCGCGCAGCAGATCTTCTGGTACACGGCCTTCACGGCGGACATGGTCAAGCCCGGCCTGCCGGTGGTCAACGCCGACGGCACGCCCAAGTGGCGCATGGCCCCGGGACCGAACGGCCCCTACTGGAAGCAGGGCATGCAGAACGGCTACCAGGACGTGGGTTCGTGGTCGTTCTTCAAGGGCCATGACGAAAACAAGACCGCGGCAGCCTGGCTGTACGCGCAGTTCGTCACTTCCAAGACGGTGTCGCTCAAGAAGACCGTCGTCGGCCTGACGCCGATCCGCGAATCGGACATCAAGTCGCAGGCGATGACCGACATGGCACCCAAGCTGGGCGGCCTGGTCGAGTTCTACCGCAGCCCGGCACGCGTGGCATGGTCGCCGACCGGCACCAACGTGCCCGACTATCCGAAGCTCGCCCAGCTCTGGTGGAAGAACGTGGCCGAGGCCGTCACCGGCGAGAAGACGCCGCAGAAGGCAATGGACACGCTGGCCGACGAGATGGACGACGTGATGGCTCGCCTGGAACGCGCCGGCATGGACAAGTGCGCGCCCAAGCTCAACCCGAAGGGCGACCCCGCCAAGTGGCTGAGCGACCAGCACGCCCCCTGGAAGAAGCTGGCCAACGAGAAGCCGAAGGGTGAAACCATCGAGTACAACAAGCTGCTCACGGCCTGGAAGGAAGGCAAGGTGCGCTGACCCTTCAGCGTTCTCTCTAGCCCTCTCGAGAGCCGCGCCCCAAAAGGCGCGGCTTTTTTTCGTCCATTCGTGGGATCGGCGCGACGGCATGACCAATGGCAGATGCGCCAGGCGTACGGTTGGCTTACATTCGACGGCCCTCGTTTCGCCCCAGCAAGTGACCTCAAGCATTCCCAGCCCCGCCGAGCGCCTCAAACGTGTTCTGGTGATCCACTACTCGCAGACCGGCCAGCTTGGCAGCGTCGCCGAGCAGATCGTTGCGCCGCTCAAGGCCGACCCGGGAATCTCCGTGCACGTCGAAACGCTGCGTCCGCAGGCGGATTTCCCGTTTCCCTGGCCGTTCCTGACCTTCTTCGATGCCTTTCCCGAGTCGGCGCACATGAAGCCGCCGCAGCTGGCGCCGCTCTCGCTCACGGGCGACGAGCACTTCGACCTGGTCATCCTGCCGTACCAGGTCTGGTTCCTGGCGCCGTCGCAGCCGATCGTCGCCTTCCTGAAGCATCCGCTGGCGAGCCATCTGCTGAGGGGCAAGCCCGTCGTCACGGTCATCGCCTGCCGCAACATGTGGCTGCTGGCCCACGAAAAGCTAAAGGGCCTGCTCGATGCCGTGGGTGCGCGCCTGATCGACAACGTGGTGCTGACCGACCCCGGGCCGACGCTGGCCACCTTCTTCACCACGCCGGCCTGGCTGATCTGGGGCCGCAAGCGCGGCTTCTGGGGCATGCCCGATGCGGGTCTCAGCGAAGGGCAGATCCGCGGCGCCGGCCGTTTTGGCCGCGCGCTGCGCGAGGCGCTGCACGCTGACCTCGAACGCGGATCGCAGCCGTTGCTCTCCGGCCTGGGGGCCGTTCAAGCCAACGCAAAGCTCCTGATCAGCGAAAAAGCCGGCACCCGCAGCTTTTTTCTCTGGGGCAAGTTGATCATGGCGGCGGGGCGGCCGGGCGCGTGGCAGCGCAAGCCCCTGCTGCTGCTCTACGTGGTCTTCCTCCTCGTGCTCATTGTCACGGTCGTGCCTGTGAGCTTGACACTCCAGGCGCTGCTGCGGCCGTTGTTCAAGGGGTGGCTGACTAAAATGACGGCTCATTTCGAGCGCCCGTCGGGCTCGGCCACGGACCGTTCCCCCCTCTATGACGACTGATGTCTTCCTGACCCGCACTGCCGCGTTTCTGCCCTTTTCCCCGGTCAGCAATGAAGACATCGAAGACGTTCTCGGTCGCGTCGGCGGCAAGGCTTCGCGCGCGCGGCGGCTGATTCTTCGCAGCAACGGCATCCAGTCGCGCCACTACGCCATCGACCGGGCCACCGGCCAACTCGCCATGAGCAACGCGCAGCTCACTGCCTCGGCCATCCGGGCGCTGGGCGATGACATCGGTCCGGTCGATTGCCTGGTGACCGGCACTTCGCTTCCCGACCAGTTGATGCCCAACCACGCGGTCATGGTGCATGGCGAGCTTGGCTGGCCACGGCTCGAAGTGGTGGCCTGCGCGGGCATCTGCCTGGCGGGCACCACGGCGCTCAAGCACGCATGGCTCTCTGTGCGCTCGGGCGATGCGCGGCGTGCGGTGGCCACGGGGTCCGAACTCGCCTCGGCCGTGATGCGCGGCTCCCGCTTCGAAGCCGAGCTGGAGCACAAGCTGCAGGCGCTCGAGGAGCGGCCCGAAATCGCTTTCGAAAAAGACTTTCTGCGCTGGATGCTCTCCGACGGTGCCGGCGCCGTGCTGCTCGAGCGCGAGCCGCGCGGCCCGCTGTCGCTGCGCGTGGAGTGGATCGACCTGTCTTCCGCCGCGCACGAACTGCCGGTGTGCATGTATGCAGGCGCCGACAAGAACACCGAAGGCGGCCTGGAGGGATGGGCGCGCACCGCGCCCGAAGACTGGCAGCGCGAGTCGACCTTTGCCGTGAAGCAGGACGTGCGCCTGCTCAACGAGAACATCGTTCGTGCCACGCTGGGCGAGCCGCTGGCGGCCATCATCGAGAAGCGCGGCCTGAAGGCTTCAGATGTCGACTGGTTCCTGCCGCATCTCTCGTCCGGCTACTTCATCGAGCCTGTGAGCCAGTGCCTGGAGGCCATGGGTTTTGCCATTCCGCGCGAGCGCTGGTTCAGCAATCTCGCGACCAAGGGCAACACCGGCTCGGCATCGCCCTACATCATGCTCGACGAGCTGTTCCGTTCGGGCCGCATCAAGCCCGGCCACAAGCTGCTGATGTTCGTGCCCGAAAGCGGCCGCTTCTCCAGCGGTTTCATCTACCTGGAAGCCATCTAGCCATGGACCTCGACGCCGTTCCGCAAGAAGGCAATGCCACGTTGGATGGCCACGCCAAGCTCATGTACGCGCGCGATGCGCAGGGCCGCGTCGTCACCACGCGCTCACGCGGCTGGGAGGCGGAAGAAATCGTCACCAGCCACGCGGTCGACGTGCTCGTCGAGCAGGCGCAGGTCGCAAAGGAGCGCGTGGCCCAGGGGCTCGCGTCGCCGCTCGAATACTGGATGTACGAGCGCCGCATGGACGTGGCACTGCTCTCGCAGACCAGCGGCTTCTGGCAATGGCGCGTGCGGCGCCACCTGAAGCCCAAGCATTTCGCGGCGCTCCCGGCAAAGCACCTGGCGCGTTACTCCGAAGCGCTGGGCCTGCCCGTTTCCACCTTGCAAGGCCTGCCGTGAAATTCGAACACCAGCAAGCGGCACACTGCGAAAGCGGCGTCATCTCGAACCTGATGCGCCACCACGGCGTGCCGATGACCGAGAGCATGGCCCTCGGCCTTTCGTCGGCCTTGTCGTTCGCCTACCTGCCGTTCATCAAGCTGTCGGGCTTGCCGCTCATCTCGTACCGCATGCCGCCCAAGGCCATCATCAAGGGCTTGCTGGCGCCGATGGCCGCACGCTTTCGCTTCGAGACCTTTCGCAGCCCGGAAGCCGGCGCACAGCGCCTGGACGCACTCCTGGCCGACGGGCAGCTCGTGGGCTTGCAGACCTCGGTCTACTGGCTGCCGTACTTTCCGCCCAACATGCGCTTTCACTTCAACGCGCACAACCTGCTGGTGTACGGCAAGGAAGGCGACGACTACCTGATCAGCGACCCGGTGTTCGAAGAGCCGGTACGTTGCGCCAGCGCCGACCTTTCGCGCGCGCGCTTCGCCAAGGGCGTGCTCGCGCCCAAGGGCCTCATGTACTACCCCCAAGCCATCGAGCGCAAGACGGTCGATGCGGCATCGGTGACAAGGGCCATCCGCAAGACCGTCCGCAACATGCTCGCGCCGATTCCCATCGTCGGCGTACGCGGCATGCGCACGCTGGCCAACCGCATGCAGAAGCTTTCCCCGGCCGATTCGCGCAGCGTCGACTTCATCGGCCATGTGGTGCGCATGCAGGAAGAAATCGGCACTGGCGGGGCGGGCTTCCGCTTCATCTATGCCGGCTTTTTGCAGGAGGCGGCGCTACTGCTCGACAAACCGCAGCTGCAACAGATGTCTGAACGGCTTATCGCCATCGGCGACGGCTGGCGCGCTTTCGCACTCAAGGCGGCGCGCATGGTGAAGGGGCGCGAGCCGGTCGATCCTGCCGCGCTGGCTGGCAAGCTGCGGGAGCAGGCGCAGCAGGAAGAGGCCTTCTTTCGAGATTTGAAGACTGCTGTTGCTTGAGATGACGCACTGGCTTTCTGCTTGCCGTGTTGAGTTTGATCTGGGGCGTTCAGGGCGCGCACCCGCCGACGGGGTACCTTTCTCCGCGAATGTCCCCCGGCCTGCGGCCTCCTCCTTTATTTCGCTGCGCAAGGCACCCCGCCAGCGGGTGCGTTGGGCAGAGCAGTCGTTGATCAGCGTTGCACCACGGGCGTGCCCAAGTGCACAGGGCATCGGGTGCTCCACGCAGCGAAATAAAGGAGGAGGGCGAAGCCCGGAGGACATTCGCGGAGGGGAGTACCCGGTGGCCTTTGCACAAGCCCTGGATCAGCAGCACCCCCAACAACAGCGCACCCAACGAGCAACAACCATATGCTCGAACTGAAGAACCTCAGCTACCGCTATCCGCATGCAAACGCACCCGCGTTGGCCGAGGTCTCGCTTGCAGTTCCCAGGGGGTCGGTCATGGGCTTGCTCGGCCCCAACGGCGCAGGCAAGACCACGTTGATCTCGCACTTGTCGGGTGCGCTGGCAGTGCAGTCGGGCGAAATCCACATCGACGGCCAGCCGCTTCAACAGGTCAGGGCAAAGACGCCAACCCGCATCGCCGTCGCCCCGCAGGACCAGGCCTTCTACCCCATGCTCACGGTGGCCGAAAACCTCGCATGCTTTGCGGCTGCCGGCGGACTTTCCGGCGCGCACAAGAAGGCGCGCATCGAAGCCTGCACGCGCTTTTCGCAGCTTGAGCAGTTTGCGGGTGCGCGGGCCGAGCGGCTCTCGGGTGGCCTGAAACGCCGATTGAACCTCGCGATTGCACTGTTGCCCGAGCCCGAGCTGATGCTGTTTGACGAGCCTACGGTTGGCGTCGATCCGCAATCGCGCGCTTTCATTCTCGATGCCATCAAGAGCCTGGCGCAGCAGGGCGCCGCAGTGATCTATGCCTCGCACTACATGGAAGAGATCGAGGCCATCGCCGACCGGGTTGCCATTCTTGACCATGGCCGAGTGCTGCGCGAAGGCTCGCTCGAAGAGCTGCTGTCGAAGAGCGCAATGCTTCTGACGCTCGCGGCCGACGGGCTCGACGAAGCCATGCTCTCGCGCTTTGGAACGGTGGAGCCTGGGGGCGTGCATTGGCGTGTGCACCTGCACGAAGGCACCGGGCCCGGTCCGGTGCTGGCGACGCTCGAGACCGAAGGCATCGAAGTGCGCCACGCGGAATTCGGCCGCCACGACCTGGAGCAGCTCTTCATGGCGCTCACCCACCGTTCCTTGCGCGACTGAACACACCATGCTCCTCGCGCTCATCAAGAAGGAACTGCTGGCACTCGTGCGCGACATGCACGGGCTGGCCGCGCTGTTTCTGATGCCGATGGTCTTCATCGTGCTGATGTCGCTCACGCTCAAGGACATCTACCGCCCGCCTCTGGCCGAGCTCAGCTACGCCGTGGACATGCGCGACACCGAAACGCCGGCGCAATGGCTGCAGCAGATATGGCAGCGCAGCCACGGTGCGCCGCAGGCGCTCGGTGCCGATTGGGAGGCGCGATTGCGCAGCGGCGCGCTCAAGTACGTCATCGTGCTGGAGCCGGGCCTTTCGGCGGAGCTCGAATCGGCCGCGCTCTCGACCAAGGCGCACGTCCGTTTGCTGACCGAGCCGGGCATCGACGCCAACCTGTTCAATGCCTTGCGCGCCGAACTCGTCGGCGCGTCCGGCGAACTGAAGGCTCGGTTGGCGCTTGCAGTGCCGGGCACCTCGGGTCCGCCGCCGGGCGCCTCGATCCAGGCGCTGGTGAATGCCGAGCGCTATTCCACCGCCGGGCCGCGGCCCACATCGGTGCAGCAGAACGTGCCGGCATGGCTGGTGTTCGGCATGTTCTTCGTGGTGGCGTCGCTCTCCAGCCTGTTCGTGCAGGAGCGCAGTTCGGGCGCGCTGGGCCGGCTGCGCAGCCTGGGTGTGTCGCGCTTCATGCTGCTGATGTCCAAAGCCTTGCCTTATCTTGGTGTGAACGCGCTGCAGGCCGTGTTGATGCTCGCTGCCGGCATCTGGCTGATGCCCTTGATCGGCGGCGATGCGCTTTCGCTTGCCGGTATCGATTGGGGCGCCCTGGTGGTTGCGCTCGCGGCCGTGAGCCTGGCCGCGGTGAGCCTGTCGCTCGCGCTGGCCTGCGCCGTGCGCAGCCATGCGCAGGCCGCGACCATCGGGCCGATGGTCAACGTGCTGATGGCGGCGGCCGGCGGCATCATGGTGCCGAAGTTCGTCATGCCCGGCTTCATGCAGCGGCTGGTTGAAATTTCCCCGATGAACTGGGGGCTGGAGGCGCTGCTTACCGTGCTGTTGCGCGGCGGCGGCGTGGCCGACACCCTGCCGCAGGTCGGCCGGCTCGTGCTGTTTGCGGCCGCCATGTTCTTGCTTGCCGTCTTCTTGTTTCGCAGGCCCGCATCGTGACCGATTCCGTTTCCGCCGAATTCATTGCCAGCCTGAAGACCATGGTGCTCGAGGCCGTTGAAAAAGAGGCGCCTCCGGGCGGCCTTGGCGACGACGAGCCGCTGTTCGGCCCCGAAGCCCGGCTCGACCTCGACTCGCTCGACGCGCTGCAGGTGTCGATGACGATCCAGCAGCGCTTCGGCGTGCGCATGCCCGACAGCAAGGAAACGCGCCGCGCGCTCACTTCCATTGCACACCTGGCGAGCCACCTGGTGCAAGCGGGCAAGGGATGAGCGCTGCGCAGGGCCGCCCCAAGCAAGCTGGCTCCCGCTTGGCGGGAAGGCGCGCAGCGCCAAGGGTGCACCTATGAGCGCCGCGCCGGGCCGCCCCAAGCAAGCTCGCGCCGCAGTGCGGAGCACGAAGGCTGTCTGATGACCGCCGAGAGCGTGTATCTCGCCGGCATGGGCTTGGCCTGCGCGCTCGGCAGCGATCTCTCGTCCTCCGTGGCCGCAGTTGCGCGCGGGGGCGTGCCGCCCACGATGGTGGCGGTCTTGGAAAGCGTGCAGTGGCCCGTCTACACGCTGCCGCCGCAGGATGGCAGCTGGATCGAGCGGCTGCAGCGCATCGTGCGAAGCGTGGCGGCGCAGGCGGCGCAAGTGGACGAGGGAGCAGGGCGTTCATGTCCGCTCTTGGTTGCATCGTCATCCCTGGACATCGGCCTCATGGAGCACGAGGTGCAAGACCTGCGCCTGGGCGGCGATCTCCAGGACTTTGCCGGGCTCGTGGCCGGTGCGCTCGATTGGCAGGGGCCGGTGTTCACCATCTCGACAGCTTGCACCTCCGCGATCAATGCCGTGCTCGCAGGCTGCGATCTGATTCGAAGCGGCGAAGCCGAAGAGGCACTGGTGATCGGCGCCGAGCTTGGCAACCGCTTCACCGTGGCTGGCTTCGGCGCGATGCAACTGCTCTCACCCGATAGGGCGCAGCCTTTCGGTGCCGAGCGCAACGGGCTGGTGCTCGGTGAGGCGGTGGCCGCGCTGCGCCTTAGCTCGCGCCCTGGGCGCTGGCGGATTGCGGGGGGTTCCAACGTGGTCGACGGACGCAATCCGTCGGGCACCGAAGCCAGCGCGGTGATCGCCATGTGCCATGAAGCATTGGCGCGCAGCGGCCTCGGAGTGCATGAGATCGATTTGATAAAAGTGCAGGCTGCGGGAAGCCCGGTCAACGACGCGATCGAGGCCGAGGCGCTGAAGCAGGTCTTCGACGCGCTGCCGCCGCTGGTGTCGCTCAAGTCGCTGATCGGGCACACGCTGGGCGCCTCGGGCGCGGCCGAACTCGCCTTGCTGGTTGGCTGCATCGAAGCCGGCGCCTGGCCTGCTGTCGGATATGCCATCGACGGCGAACTCGGCATTGCATTGAGCACGCAGGCTCCGGCCAGACTGCGCAACTTGCTGCTCAACGTGGTGGGATTCGGCGGCGGGCATACGTCGCTGGTGCTGCAGGACTGCGCGGCATGAGCACCCATCTCGAACAGGCATGGCGCATCGCCGCGCACTTCACCGCCGATCCGCTGCCGGCGGATTGGCGTGACCAGCTGGCGCACCGGCTCGGCCGCCGGCCGCGGCGCGTCGGGTTGTGGACCGAGCTTGCAATGTACGGTGCACGCCGCTGCCTCGACGAGGCGGGCGAGGCGGCCCTGCCCACCGGTGCGCGGCTGCGGGTGTCGAGCATGCGCGGTGCCTGGGGAGCGACGCATGCGGCGCTGGCCCAGCTCGATGCGGGCATGCTGATGCCGTTCACCTTCATGCAGAGCCAGCCCGCGCTGATGCTGGCGGAGGTCGGCCGTTGCCTTGAATGGCAAGGCGACGCGAGCTTTGCACTGTGCCGCGATCCGGAGAAGCTGCTGCGGCTTTCGCGAGCAGGCGCTGGAAGTGCCGGCTTGCTGGTCGGCATCGTGGAAGAAGAGCGCAACAGCGAAAGGCCGCGCTCCGAATGGTGGCGGCTGGTGCCGGCCTGAAGCACCGCGGTCCGGCCGCAGCCGGGCAGGTCAATCCACTGCTGCGATCGACCGGACGAGGTTGGCACGCGCCTGCGTTTCGAGCAGCCCATGCATCCGCGGCGTGGTGTAGATCGCCTCTCGCTCGAGGAAGCGCTGCAGGATCGCGCGGCGGCGCGGCCGGCGAATTTCGTCGGGCACGAAGGCATATTCCGCATGCACCTGCCGTTCGTACTCGTCGAACCGCGCGCGCTCGGCACCGAGAATCGACAGGTCGATATCGATCAGCAGTTCGGCGTCGCGGCCTTCGGGTACTGCGTCGTGCCGGGTGGCCATGACCAGTGCATGCACGCGCTCAGCCGCTTCTTTAGCCGCTCCACGCTCGAGCATCGCACTGCGCGCCCAATCGGCGCTGCGAGCCTCGTTGTCGTGCGCATGCACGTCGTAGATGGCGTCGTGGAACCACAGCGCGAGCGCCACTTCGCCGGGGCGCTCGGCCAGTTCTTTCTCTTGCTCGAACCACGCGAGGCATTCGCACAGGTGCTGCATGGTGTGATAGTGGCGCTGCGGCTCGCTGTGGCGGCGCTGCAGTTCGATGCACAGCGCTTCGTCGGCGTTGGCCATGCCAAGAGCCCGCCACGCGGCGCTCCAGTTGTCCAGCAGCGCCTCGGGCGTCACGGGGTCATTGCTCCATGGCGGCCTTGACCTCCTGGCCGAGGTCGAGCACCGACATTGCGTAGTAGCTGCTCCAGTTGTAGCGCGTGATCACGTAGAAGTTGCGAGTGCCGGCCACATAGGTCGGCGGTGCGTCGGCGCCGTTCTGCAGCTCGATAAGCGCCAGCAGCCCCTTGTGCCGCAGGCCATCGCCTTCGGGCACCGCGCCGGCGGCCACGAAGCTGTCGATGCTGAAGGTGGGCAGGATGTCCGGCGCGAGGAGCAGCGGCTTCTTGAGGCGCTCTTCTTCAAAATGCACCGGGTAGACGGCTGGCATGCCCGGCGTCCAGCCGAAGGCCTTGAAGTAGCTGGCAACGGAGCCGATCACGTCGGCGGTGTTGTCCACCAGGTCGATGCGGTTGTCGCCGTCGAAGTCGACCGCGTACTTGGCGATGCTGCTCGGCATGAACTGCGGCATGCCCATGGCACCGGCATAGCTGCCCACGGGCACCAGCGGGTTTTCGGAGGTGCGGCTTTCGGTGCTCAAGAAGCTCTCGAGTTCACCGCGGAAGAAGGCTTCGCGCTCCGCCGCGCGCGGGTGCGCCTGCGGAAAATCGAACGACAGCGTGGCCAGCGCATCGATCACACGGAAGTTGCCCATGTTGCGGCCGTAGATGGTCTCGACGCCCACAATGCCCACGATGATTTCGGGCGGCACGCCGTACACCTGCTCGGCCCGCGCGAGCGTGTCGGCGTTGTTGCGCCAGAAGCGCACGCCCGCCGCGATGCGGGTCGAATCGATGAAGCGACTGCGATAGACCTGCCAGTTCTTTACCGAGCCCACGGGGCCGGGCAGCATCAGGCGCGGCACGTTCGGCAGGAAGCGTGCGCTGCCGATGGTGGCGCGCACCCATTCGCGGTCCAGGCCGCGGCGCTCGGCCACCTCGTCGGCAAAGCGCATGGCGTCCTCGCGCGTGGCATAGGGCGTGCTGCCGGTCACCGTCTTCACGCTGCGGGCGCCGGACGCTTTCTGGGCTTGAGCCCCCGTGGACCAGGCGCAGCAGGCGGCCAGGAGGGCAATGGAGGCGGCGCGGAAGGGCGCAGGAAAAAAGATCGCATGGCGCGATTGTGCCGCCCGGCCGGGAGGCCTCCGGGACCGATGCTCCGCGGGGATTCAGCGCGGGGAGTCAACGCCGACCAGTTCAGCCGGCGGAACTCGCCGCGCAGGGCCGCCAGCGAAGCAGGGGAGGCCTTGGCATAGCGCTGGGCTTCCAGCTTCAGCAGCCAGTCGCGCACCGCGCCGGCTGCCGGGCCGAAGCGCGCCTCGGCCTGTGCAGCGATCTGGCGTGGTGGCGCCGTTTCGGGCACCTTGAGCCCGGCTTTCGCGAGCCGCGTGCGTGCCTGGCCCAGCAGGCGCAGCCACGGGTCGTGCTGGCTGCGTTCCCACAGCGTCCAGGCCGCGCCGGCAAGGCTCGCGCCCACCAGCAGATAGAGCAGCACATAGGCCAGGTCTTCGAGGCTTGGGGCTTCGAAGCCGAGGCTTTTGAGCAGGTTGAGTTGGCGGCTCTGGGTGTAGTTGAGCACCCACTGGTTCCAGCTGTTGTTGACGGCCTCCCAGGCGGCGCGCACGTTCTGTGCGAGCGTGGGGCTCATCGCGCCGATGGCGCCGGCAAAGAGGCCCGGCTGCGGCGCAAGCCGCTGGAACTGGCCAACCCGGCCCGGCGATACGGCCGCGGTGGGGTCCACGCGCACCCAGCCCATACCTTCCTGCCAGACCTCGGTCCACGCGTGCGCATCGCTCTGGCGCAATATCCAGTAGTCGTCGACGCTGTTGAGTTCACCGCCCTGGTAGCCGGTCACGATGCGCGCCGGAATGCCCAGCCCGCGCATCAGCACCACGAAGGCCGAGGCGATGTGTTCGCAGAAACCTTGCTTCCGGTCGAACCAGAACTCGTCGGCCGTGTTGGCGCCATACACGCCGGGTTCCAGCGTGTAGGTGTAGCCGCCGGTGCGCAGCCGTTGCATCGCGGCGCGCACGAAGGCCGCCGTATCGGCATTGGCGAGTTCGGGCTGGGCGCGCATTTCCGCAGCGAGCGCGGCGGTGCGCGGGTTCAGGCCGGATGGCAGGGCCAGGTAAGGCCGCAGCGCGCCGGTTTGCCGAGTCGGGCCGCTCAGGAACTGGGTGTAGCTTTCGGCGCGATAGCGCACGAGGTCGGAAACCGGCCGGTTCGCGATCCATTGCAGGTCGGGCGTGCCCGTCACGTCGAAACCCGGCGCCTCGGGGGCGCTTGGCGCGGCATCGAGCGTGAGCAGCCAGGGCCTATGGTTGGGCTCAAGCGTGATCTCGTAGCGAACCGGAGCACCGCTGGTGCGCAGGTTGGCCGACGATTGCGCGCCACGCGCCCACGGCGGTAGTGCGGTCCACTCGCGCCCGTCGAACTGCGTCAGCACCGGGCCGCGGAAGTACAGCTGGCTTTGCGGCGGCGCGCGGTCGTTGTCGAACTTGATGCGCGCCGCAATACTGTCGTCGAGCGCCAGTTCGGCGATGGTGCCCACGCGCATGGTGTTCGACAGGCCCGTGCGGCCCGCCATGGCATCGCTGGGCGTACCCCACAACGGCGCGAAGCGCGGGAACAGCAGGAACAGCGCAAGCATGATCGGCGCGCCCAGCAGGGCCATCCAGCTGGCGGTGCGGGCGGCCTGCATGAGCGGCGGCTTGCCCACCGGCATGTGCGCGTTGACCAGCGCGGTCAGCAGGCCCAGCAGCGCGAGCAGCATGGTGAACGCCGTCATCAGCGACTGCGAGTAGAAGAAGTTCGTCAGCATCGCGAAGAAGCCGAGGAAGAACAGCACGAAGGCGTCTCTTCGCGCGCGCAGTTCCAGCGTCTTGAGCGCCAGCAAGATCACGACGAGCGTCACGCCCGGGTCGCGGCCGAGCAGGGTGCGGTGGGTGGCGAAGGTGGCGGCTACCGCCAGCACGAGCAGGCCGGCGCGCCACCATTTGCTTGGAAGCGGGCGGGCGTCGACTGCCAGCGTGCCGCGCCACACCAGGACCATCGCGGTGATGGCGGTGCACCACCACGGCAGGTTCTCGGCCTGCGGCAACACGATCAGCGCAATGACCGAGAGCAGGAACAGCGTGTCCCGGGCGTCCCTCGGCAGTGCCGCGATCTCGCGCCTGAACTTGTTCATGCGCGGTGCTCCCGGTTCAACATAGTGCCAAGGCCTCCAGGCAGGCCCTGCGGTGGGCTTCGCCCTGCGAGGGCTGCACCACCCGACCGGCGATGCGGATGCCGTAGTCCACGCCCAGCCGGTCCGCCATCAACACCCATGCGCAAAGCCGCGATGCGCGGGCCTCGGTGTCGGCGAGGTTGGTAGCCTGGGCATCGAGCCACAGCTCCTCGCGCTGGGTCTGCTGCATGTCTCGGCTCACGAGTTCTTCAGACCCGGTGGCTTGCGCCCGGCCCGCTTTCTTCCAGACCACCAGCTTGAGCGGATCGCCGCGGCGGTAGGCCCGCAGCCCGTCATATTCGCCAGCCGACTGTGAGCGCAGGGCAGCCGACGTGGCGGCCGGTCCCGAAAGGGGCTCCCCGGGCGGCAACGGCGGCGGATGCGCTTCCGGCGTCGGGTAGACCAGCATCTGCGCGGCCGGCCGCCACACCGTCCAGACGCGGAATGTTCCCAGCGGAAACCGTGTTTCGGCGGTGAGCGGCGGCACGGGATGAAGGCCGCGCCTTTCGGGCTTGAAGGCGATCTCGACGGTGGAGGTTCCTTCGGCCGGCACGTCCGTCCACGCCCACTGGCCGCTGCCGCGCACGGCCATGCCGATGCCGTAGCGCACGCTGCGCCGCGTATTGTGCAGCACCACCCGAAAAACCGCGGCGGCGCCCGCATAGTGCGCATCGGGCGGCGTCAGGTGCATGGCCAGCCCGCGCAGCGTGGCATGGCAGACGTGCATGCCCACGGCCACGCTGCCCGCGAGCAGGAAGGTCAGCAGGTAGCCCAGGTTGAGCTGGTAGTTGATCGACGCGACCAGCAGCACCAGCAGCGTGGCGGCCAGCGTCCAGCCCGCACGCGTGGGCACGATGTAGACGTTGCGCTGCGTGAGCTCCAGTGTGTCCGAAGGCGGCCGGCGTGACAGGAACCAGCCGTCGATGCGCGAGCGTAGCGACGCGATCATCGGTGGCAAACGAGACGGTTCATTGTTACGGCAGCGGCACGTCCGCGATCATCGCGCGCACCTGCTCCACGGCGCCGCGGCCGGCGTCGCCCACGGGCGTGAGGCGGTGCGCAATCGTCTGCGGCAGGATCGATTGCACGTCGTCCGGCGCAACGTAGCTGCGGTTGGCCAGCAGCGCCTGCGCCTTGGCGGCGCGCAGCACGGCAATGCCGGCGCGCGGCGAGAGGCCCTGCAAGAACCACCGGCCGGAGCGCGTGGCGGCAATCAGGTCTTGCACGTAGTTCAAAAGCGGCTCGGCCGCATGCACCTGCTGAACGCGCTGCTGCAGCGCCGTGAGTTCGCCCGCGGTCAGCAGCGCGGGCAGGGTGGCCAGCATTTCGCGGCGGTCGGCCCCCGCGAGCAGCTCGCGCTCGGCCGCGCGGTCGGGGTAGCCCAGCGAGATGCGCATGAGGAACCGGTCGAGCTGCGATTCGGGCAACGCGAACGTGCCGAGCTGGTCCTGCGGGTTCTGCGTGGCAATCACGAAAAAGGGCGTGGGCAGCGGCCGGGTCTCTCCTTCGATGGTGACCTGCTTTTCTTCCATGGCCTCGAGCAGCGCGCTCTGGGTCTTGGGGCTGGCGCGGTTGATTTCGTCCGCCAGAAGCACCTGCGCGAAGATCGGGCCGGGGTGGAACACGAAGGCCTGCTGCCCGCGGTCGTAGATGGCCACGCCCGACAGGTCGCCCGGCATCAGGTCGGCCGTGAACTGCACGCGCGAGAACTGCAGCCCGAAGGTGTGCGAGAGCGCATGGGCGAGGGTGGTCTTGCCGACCCCCGGCACATCCTCGATGAGCAGGTGCCCGCCCGCCAGCAGGCAGGCCACGCAGTCGCGCACTTGCGCCTCTTTGCCGACGATCACCGTGTTAAGCTGATTCAGCAAAGTGGCAAGCTTCGCAGCAACGTCCATATTTGTATCCATATGCAAACGATACCGTAAGACCGCGCAGCCCCATGCTGTGTGAGGTCTAGATACGACAGAGACACGGCAAAGAGATGGGCAAGACCGGCTACTTCACACATCGCGATTGCTGGAAGCACGACATGGGACGGGGCCACCCCGAATGTCCCGAGCGGCTGGGCGCCATCGAAGACAGGCTGCTGCTGACCGGGGTGGGCGACGCCCTCGAACACCGGGACGTGCCATTGGCCACCCTTGCCCAGATCACCCGGGCGCACAGCGAAGCACACCTGGAATACCTCGAAGAACTCCACCAGCGCCTGGTGGCCGACGAGCCGGCCGGCGGGCCCGCCCATGCGATGCTCGACCCGGACACCATCCTGAACCGCTACACGCTGCTGGCCGCGCGCCGGGCCGCCGGAGCCGCCATTGCCGCCACCGACGCGGTGATGGCAGGCGAGGTCGACAACGCCTTCTGCTCGGTGCGTCCGCCCGGGCATCACGCCTGCCGCGAGCAGGCCATGGGTTTCTGCTTTCTGAACAACGTGGCCATTGCGGCGCGGCATGCGCTCGAGGTGCATGGCCTGGAGCGCGTGGCGGTGGTCGATTTCGACGTGCACCACGGCAACGGCACCGAGAACATCCTTTCGAACGATCCGCGCGTGCTGATGGTGGGCTTCTTCCAGCATCCGTTTTATCCGTACAGCGGCACCGACCATCCGGCCTCGAACATGCTGAACCTGCCGATTCCGGCCTATACCAAGGGCATGGACGTGCGCGAGCTGATCGAGGCCGCCTGGATGCCCCGGCTCGAAGAGTTCGGGCCCGAGATGATCTTTGTCAGCGCGGGCTTCGACGCCCACCGCGAGGACGACCTGGGCCAGCTCGGGCTCACCGAGAACGACTTCGCGTGGATCACGAGTCGCATTCGGGACGTGGCCAAGCGCCATTCGCGCGGCCGCATCGTCTCGATGCTCGAGGGCGGCTACAACCTCGATGCGCTGGCGCGCAGCGTGGAAGCGCACATTCGCGTCCTGGCTGATCTGTAACGCCGCGGGCGCGAACACGGCGCCATGTTTTCCGAAGAGATGAATTTCAACGATTTCACACAACGATTGGCGCAGGTCGACGCGCGCGGCCTGGGCATTGAACTGGCAGCACTGGTGGCTTGCGTGGCCCTGGCCTGGATGGCAAGCCGCTGGTTCGGGCGCGACCAGCCCAAGGATTCGATCTGGTTCGGCGAGCGCACCTTCGACGGCGTGCTGTTCCCGCTGCTGGCGCTGGTTTTCACCGAGCTCGCCCGCCGTGGGGTGACCGGCTTCCAGCCGGTGCTGGTGCTGCGCATCGCGGTATCGGTGTTCCTGTCGCTGCTGGTCATTCGCCTGTTCGCGCGGGTGATGAGGGCGGTTTTCCCCGCCTCCAACCTGGTGCGGCTGCTGGAGCGCACGATTTCCTGGCTGGCCTGGATTGCAGCCATTCTCTGGATCGTCGGGCTGCTGCCGCCCGTGCTGGCCGAGCTCGACAACATCACGCTGGCGTTCGGCAAGACGCGGGTCAGCCTGCAAACCATCATCCAGGGCGCGCTGTCCGCCGGACTGGTGCTGGTGATTGCGCTCTGGATTGCCGCCACCATCGAGAAGCGCATCCTGCTGGAGGCCGTGACCGACCTTTCGATGCGCAAGGTGGCGTCGAACGCGATTCGCGCCATCCTGCTGCTGGTCGGGCTCCTGTTCGCGCTGTCGGCGGTGGGGGTCGACCTCACGGCACTTTCGGTGCTGGGCGGCGCGCTGGGCGTGGGCCTGGGTTTCGGCCTGCAGAAGCTCGCGGCCAACTACGTGAGCGGCTTCGTCATCCTGCTGGAGCGTTCCATCCGGATCGGCGACAACGTCAAGGTCGACACCTTCGAAGGCCGCATCACCGACATCAAGACGCGCTACACGCTCATCCGTGCCGGCAACGGGCGCGAGGCCATCGTGCCGAACGAGTCGCTCATTACCAGCCGGGTCGAGAACCTCTCGATGGCGGACCGCAAGTTCAACATCACGACCAGCGTGGTGGTGGGCTACGACAGCGACGTGGCGCAGGTCCAGTCGATTCTTTGCGGGGCCGCCAAATCGCAAGAGCGCGTCATGACCGATCCCGAGCCGGTGACCTATCTCTCCAGCTTTGCGCCCGACGGGCTCGAGTTCATCCTGAACTTCTGGGTGGCGGACCCGGACAAGGGCAAGGACAACGTTCGCTCGGCCATCAACATTGCCATTCTGGAAGGCCTGCGTGGCGCGGGCATCGACATTCCGTACCCCCAGCGCGTGGTGCGCGTCGAGTCGCTGCCGCCGGGCGTTTCAGGCACCCCCGACGCTGCCGTATAATCACGAAAAAGCACGATCGTTCTTTTTGTTACCCCGCAGTGCCAATCGCCATGAAAGCAGAGGCGGCAAAGGTCGGACTCTAGAATGACCGGTTGCCCTCGAAGCCCCCTTTTTGCAATCCAATGGAGTCAAGTCAATGAAGGTTCTAGTGCCTGTCAAACGGGTCGTCGATTACAACGTCAAGGTGCGCGTGAAGAGCGACGGCACCGGGGTGGACATTGCCAACGTCAAGATGAGCATGAACCCCTTCGACGAAATTGCCGTTGAAGAAGCCGTTCGCCTGAAAGAGAAGGGCGTTGTGACCGAAGTCATCGCCGTTTCTTGCGGCGATGCCAAGTGCCAGGAAACCCTGCGCACCGCCATGGCCATCGGCGCCGACCGCGGCATCCTGGTCGAGACCACCGAAGAGCTCCAGCCCCTGGCCGTTGCCAAGCTGCTCAAGGCGCTGGTCGAAAAGGAACAGCCCCAACTCATCATTCTGGGCAAGCAGGCCATCGACGACGACGCCAACCAGACGGGCCAGATGCTCGCCGCCCTGACCGACCTGCCGCAAGCCACCTTCGCCTCCAAGGTCGAAGTGGCAGACGGCAAGGCCACCGTGACGCGCGAAGTCGACGGAGGCCTGGAAACCATCCAGCTCAGCCTGCCGGCCGTCATCACGACCGACCTGCGCCTGAACGAGCCGCGCTACGTCACCTTGCCCAACATCATGAAGGCCAAGAAGAAGCAACTCGACACCTTCAAGCCCGAAGACCTGGGCGTGGACGTGAAGCCCCGCCTGAAGACCCTCAAGGTCAGCGAGCCGCCCAAGCGCGGCGCCGGCATCAAGGTGCCTGATGTTGCAACGCTGGTGGACAAACTGAAGAACGAAGCGAAGGTGATCTGAACATGACCGCACTTGTTATTGCCGAACACGACCACGCGACCGTCAAGCCCGCGACCCTCAACACCGTGACCGCGGCGCTTGCCTGCGGCGGCGACGTGCACGTGCTCGTCGCCGGAGCCAATGCCGCCGAAGCCGGCAAGGCCGCCGCGCAGATCGCCGGCGTGGCCAAGGTCATCGTGGCCGACAGCCCCTCGCTGGCCGAGAACCTGGCCGAGAACGTCGCTGCCCAGGTGCTGGCCATTGCCGGCAACTACAGCCACATCCTGTTCCCCTCGACCGCCAACGGCAAGAACGTCGCCCCGCGCGTGGCTGCCAAGCTCGACGTGGCGCAGATCTCCGACATCACTTTGGTCGTGAGCCCCGACACCTTCGAGCGCCCGATCTACGCCGGCAACGCCATTGCCACCGTGCAGAGCAGCGACGCCACCAAGGTGATCACGGTTCGTACTACCGGCTTCGACGCCGCAGCCGCCACGGGTGGCAGCGCAGCCGTCGAAACCGCTGAAGGCGTGGCCGACAGCGGCAAGTCGAGCTTTGTGGGCCGCGAAGTCACCAAGAGCGACCGCCCCGAACTCACCGCCGCCAAGATCATCGTCTCGGGCGGCCGGGCCCTCGGCAGCGCCGAGAAGTTCACCGAAGTGATGACGCCCCTGGCGGACAAGCTCAACGCCGGCCTCGGCGCCAGCCGCGCCGCAGTGGACGCAGGCTACGCCCCCAACGACTGGCAAGTGGGCCAGACCGGCAAGATCGTCGCGCCGCAGCTGTACATCGCGGCCGGCATTTCGGGCGCCATCCAGCACTTGGCCGGTATGAAGGACTCCAAGGTGATCGTCGCGATCAACAAGGACGAAGAAGCACCGATCTTCTCGGTGGCCGACTACGGCCTTGTGGCCGACCTGTTCACGGCCGTGCCGGAACTGGTCAAGGCGCTCTGACGCGATTGCCGCACTGAGCCGGAGGGCATCGTTCGCGATGCCCTTTTCGTATCCGCTGTATCTGGAGACAAGAGATGAGCTACACCGCCCCCCTCAAGGACATGCTGTTCGACATCGAGCACCTGGCCAACATCGGCGAGATCGCCAAGCTGCCCGGCTTTGAAGACGCGGGCCTCGAAACCGCGCAAGCGGTGCTCGAGGAATGCGCGCGCTTCAACCAGGACGTGGTCGCGCCGCTGAATGTGGAGGGCGACCGCAATCCTTCGTCGTTCAAGGGCGGAGAGGTAGCCACCACGCCGGGCTTCAAGGAAGCCTTTGCGCAGTACGTGTCGGGCGGCTGGCAGGGCCTGCAGCATCCGGCGGACTTCGGCGGCCAGGGCCTGCCCAAGACCATTGGCGCAGCCTGCGGCGAAATGCTCAACTCGGCCAACATGAGCTTTGCGCTGTGCCCGCTGCTGAGCGACGGCGCCATCGAGGCGCTGCTCACGGCCGGCTCCGACGAGCTCAAGGCGGTGTACCTGGAAAAGCTGGTGAGCGGCCAATGGACCGGCACCATGAACCTCACCGAGCCGCAGGCCGGCAGCGACCTTGCGCTGGTGCGCAGCCGCGCCGAACCGCAGCCTGACGGCACCTACAAGATCTTCGGCACCAAGATCTTCATTACCTATGGCGAGCACGACATGGCCGAGAACATCGTCCACCTCGTGCTTGCACGCGTCACCGGGGCGCCCGAGGGCGTGAAGGGCATCAGCCTGTTCGTGGTGCCCAAGTTCATCGTCGGCAAGGATGGTTCGCTGGGCGAGCGCAACGACGTGCACTGCGTGAGCATCGAGCACAAGATGGGCATCAAGGCCTCGCCCACCGCCGTGCTGCAGTACGGCGACAACGGCGGTGCCGTGGGCTACATCGTCGGCCAGGAGAACCGCGGCCTCGAGTACATGTTCATCATGATGAACTCGGCCCGCTACGCCGTGGGCATGCAGGGCATTGCCATTGCCGAGCGCGCCTACCAGCACGCGGTGGCCTATGCAAAGGACCGCGTGCAGAGCCGCCCCGTCGACGGCTCGATGAACGCCAGCGCGCCCATCATTCACCACCCCGACGTCAAGCGCATGCTGATGACGATGCGTGCCTACACCGAAGGCTGCCGCGCCATGGCGAGCGTGGCCGCCGCCGCCTACGACGCGGCGCACCACCACCCCGATGCGGAAGCCCGCAAGCAGAACCAGGCCTTCTATGAATTCATGGTGCCGCTGGTCAAGGGCTACAGCACCGAGATGAGCCTGGAAGTGACCTCGCTCGGCGTGCAGGTGCATGGCGGCATGGGCTTCATCGAGGAGACGGGGGCGGCGCAGTACTACCGCGATGCCAAGATCCTCACGATCTACGAAGGCACCACCGCCATCCAGGCCAACGACCTCGTCGGCCGCAAGACTGCGCGCGACGGCGGCCAGACGGCCAAGGCCATTGCCGTGCAGATCGAGAAGACCGAGGCCGAATTGGCCAAGAGCAGCAGCCCCGCCGCGGCTGCCGTCCTCAAGCGCCTGAAGGCCGCGCGCGAAGCTTTTGTCGAGGTGGTCGACTTCGTCGCGGGCCAGACCAAGGCATCGCCCAATGCGGTGTTCGCGGGCAGCGTGCCTTACCTGATGCTGGCGGGCAACCTGGTGGCCGGCTGGCAGCTGGCACGCTCGCTGATCATTGCCGAGGACCTTGCCTCGCACAGCGTCGACGTCGGCTTCATGCAAGCCAAGGTGGCCACGGCGCGCTTCTACGCCGAGCACATCCTCAACAAGGTACCGGGCATCCGCGACAGCATCGTCGACGGCGCGGAAAGCGTTACCGCACTGGCACTCGACGCCTTCTGACCCAAGGCCATGTGTCGCCCACCTGACGGGCGGCACGGCCTTCCTCTTATATAAAACCGAAACTCATCCCGGAGACGACATGTCCAAGCTGCCCCCCGTGCTCGCCAACCTGCCGCTGCCGATCATCGGCTCGCCGCTGTTCATCATCAGCAACCCCAAGCTCGTGATCGCGCAGTGCAAGGCCGGCGTGGTCGGCTCGATGCCGGCGCTGAATGCCCGCCCCGCGGCACAGCTCGAAGAGTGGCTGATCGAAATCACCGAAGAGCTCGCGGCCTACAACAAGGCCAACCCGGACAAGCCCGCCGCGCCGTTCGCCATCAACCAGATCGTGCACAAGAGCAATGACCGGCTCGAGCACGACATGGAAATGGTCGTGAAGTACAAGGTGCCGATCGTCATTACCTCGCTGGGCGCGCGCACCGATGTGAACGATGCGGTGCACAGCTACGGCGGCGTCACGCTGCACGACATCATCAACAACAAGTTCGCGCAGAAGGCGATCGAGAAGGGCGCCGACGGCATCATTGCCGTGGCGGCCGGTGCCGGCGGTCATGCGGGCGTGAAGAGCCCGTTTGCGCTGGTACAGGAAATCCGCCAGTGGTTCGACGGCCCCATCGCGCTGTCGGGCTCCATTGCGACCGGCGGTGCGGTGCTCGCGGCGCAAGCCATGGGCGCCGACTTCGCGTACATCGGCACCGCCTTCATCGCCACCGAAGAAGCGCGTGCCAGCGATGAATACAAGCAGGCCATTGTCGACGGCACCTCGGACGACATCGTGTATTCGAACCTCTTTACCGGCGTGCACGGCAACTACCTGGCGCCCAGCATCGTCAAGGCCGGCATGGACCCGGCCAACCTGCCCGAAGGCGACGTGAAGACCATGAACTTCGCCGCCGGAGAAGGCAGCAAGGCCAAGGCCTGGAAAGACATCTGGGGCTCGGGCCAGGGCATCGGCGCCGTCACCGAAGTGGCCAGCGCCGCCGCATTCATCGAAAAGCTCAAGCGCGAATACCAGGAAGCAAGGCAGCGGCTCGCGCTTTGAACGGCGCGGACAAACCGGCACCTGCCGCGGAGCTCCCGCAGCGCGGGCGGATGCCGCTGCTCGACATTGCCAAGGGCATCGCTTGCGCGGTGATCGTCGGGCACCACCTGACGCGCTACGGCGCGATGCCAGCCGGAGCCTTTCCCCTGGCCCCCGCCTTCCTTGGTTGGTTGGCGGACGATGGCCGGCTTGCCGTGCAGGTGTTCCTGGTGATCGCGGGTTTTCTGGCAGCCGCCAGCCTGGCGCCGGACGGCGTGCTGCGTGTCGACCGGCCCATGGCGCGCATCCTCCAGCGCTATGGCCGGTTGGTGATGCCCTACCTGGCCGCACTCACAGTGTGTGTGCTGGTGGCCGCCCTCGTGCGCCCCTGGATGAGCGGCGACGATGTGCCGGCTTCGCCCAGCATCGGCCAGCTGCTCGCCCACGGGTTGCTGATGCAGGACCTGCTGGACTACGACGCGCTCTCCACCGGCGTCTGGTATGTGGCCATCGACTTTCAGCTCTTCGTGCTGGCGCTGACGCTCATGGGAATGCCGGCCATGTTGCGGCGGGGCAGGGCGACCTCGTTGGCGGCAGCCTCGCGTGAACACTGGATTCCCGTGGCGCTCGTGCTTGCGGTTGCCATCGCCTCGCTGGTGGTTTTCAACCGCAATGCCGATCTCGACGACACTGCGTTCTATTTCTTCGGTGCCTACGGCCTCGGCATGCTGGTGTTCTGGATCGGACGCGCCACGCGAGCAAGCACCTGGCAGAGCGCCATCGCGCTGCTGGCGCTGACCGGCGCGGGCGCGCTGGCCATCGATTGGCGCAGCCGCATCGCCATCGCTTTGGTAAGCGCGCTGTTGATTGCGGTCGCGCAGCGGCAAGACTGGCTCGCGCTCGCAGGCCGGCCGAATGCGGCCATGCCGCTGCAGCGCCTGGGCCGCATCTCGTACTCGCTGTTCCTGATTCACTTTCCGGTGCTGCTGGCCACCAACGCAATGGTTGCGCAACTGGGGCCGCATGCCGCGTGGATCGATGCGCTCGGCATGGCCGTCACCTTCTGTCTTTCGGTGGCGGCCGCGCTGGTGCTGTACCGCTGGGTGGAGGTGCGTCCGGCGTCGTGGCGCTCGGTAGCCGGACTGTTTGCCGCGCTGCTGGTCAGCGGGATGCTGGTCGCTCCCTGAACGGCCGCTACCAAAAGCCGCGGCTGCCTGTCAGGGCCAAGGCGTAGGCGGCGGAATCTCGCAAACCGGCTCGACATCCACGCTCTTGAAGTCCGCCGGCGAGACGATCTCCAGGTATTCCATGTCCGGCGAGTAGTCGAACAGGAAGTGCCGGATGCCGGGCCGCTGGTGCACGACGTCGCCGGCTTCGACCAGGGTTTCCTTGTCTTCGTACATGAAGCGGGCCCAGCCTTTGACCATGATCACGATCTGGAAGTCCGCCTCGTGGCGGTGCCAGCCGGTGCCCGCTTCCGGTGCCATGTTGGCTTTGACGAGGTGCGCGATGACTTTGCCGTTGGTGGCCTCCGCGATGCCGAGGTCGCGGTAAAGAAAGAAATCGCGCAGGCCGCCCGAGACAAACTCCGTATCGCCGGGCTTGACGTGGGAGAACTGGGTAGCGGTTCGGTCCAGCATGGGGCGCTCCTTTGCGGTGATGCAGGTGGTGGTTGTGCCGCGGTGCAGCACGCATAAAGCGTTCCCAAAGACATCTGCGGCAAAGGGCTGATTCAAGCGATGGCTTGACGGGCCTGAAGCGCGACGAGATACTAAACCATATGGTTCACTCAGATCCCGTTTCGCTGGACGCCGTCTTTGCCGCCCTTTCAGACCCGACGCGCCGCGCCGTGCTCGAAACCCTGGGCGAGCGCAGCCTCAGCGTGACCGAGCTTGCCGAACCGCACGGCATGTCGCTGACCGGCTTCATGAAGCACCTGCGGGTGCTCGAAGACGCCGGCCTGATTTCGCGCACGAAAGAGGGCCGGGTCGTGCAATGCGAACTCTCGCCGCGGCCCATGCAGGAGGCTGCCGTGTGGCTATCCCGTTACGAGAAATTCTGGACCGGGCGCCTCGATGCACTGGCCCGCTATCTCTACCACCAAGAGGAGACCGAATGGCAAAACCTGCCGCCCCCGCCACGGAGCGACCCTCGCTCACCCTCCGCAGGCACTACCCCGTCGCCGCCGAAAAAGTCTGGCGCGCATGGACCGACCCGCAAGCGCTGAAAGCCTGGTTCGGCCCGGAAGAAATCGTTTCCGTTCCGCTGGCCGAAGTCGACCTGCGCGTAGGCGGCCGCTTCCGCGTGACCATGCTCGCCGCCGATGGAGAAACGCACGACGTGAGCGGTGTCTACCAGGAGCTGGTGCCCAACCGGAAGCTGGTTTTCAGCTGGGCCTGGCGCAGCACGCCGGAGCGCGAGTCGCGCGTCACGGTACGGATCGAGCCCGACGGCAACGGCTGCGAGCTGGTGCTGATGCATGAACAGTTCTTCGACGAGGTGGCGCGCGACGGACACGAGCACGGCTGGACCGGTGCCATGGTCAAGCTCGAGCAATGGCTGGTGAAAGCGGTCGAATGACTGGCCGGTGCGACAAGGCTGTGGGCAGACCGCCGCCGGCCCGCGCAACGGCGCGCGAGTGGACGGGCCTGGCCGTCATTGCGCTGCCGTGCATGCTGTATTCGATGGATCTCACGGTGCTGAACCTGGCGATTCCGTCGATCAGCGAAGACCTGAAGCCCACCGCATCGCAATTGCTGTGGATCGTCGATATCTACGGCTTCTTCGTCGCCGGGCTGCTGGTGACCATGGGCACACTGGGCGACCGCATCGGCCGGCGTCGGCTGCTTTTGATCGGCGCGGCGGCGTTCGGCATCGCATCGGTGCTGGCTGCGTTCTCCACCAGCGCCAACATGCTCATCGCCACGCGGGCGCTGCTTGGCGTGGCGGGCGCGACGCTGGCACCCTCTACGCTCTCGCTGATTCGCAACATGTTTCTCGATCCGGGGCAGCGCACGGTGGCCATCGGCGTCTGGATTTCCAGCTACTCGGCCGGCGCGGTCATCGGCCCGGTGCTGGGCGGCGTGCTGCTGCAGTTCTTTCCGTGGGGCTCGGTGTTCCTGATCGGCGTGCCGGTGATGGTGTTGCTGCTGGTGCTCGGCCCCATGCTGCTGCCCGAATACCGCGACCCGGAAGCGGGACGGCTCGACCTGGCCAGCGTGGCGCTTTCGCTCGGCGCGGTGCTGGCGGCCATCTACGGCATCAAGCAGGTAGCGGAGCATGGGCCCGATGCCGTGTCGGCACTGGCCATCGTGGCCGGCGTGGCGCTCGGGTGGGCGTTTGCGCGCAGGCAGCGGCGGCTGGCCGACCCGATGATCGACCTGCGCCTGTTCCGCTTGCCGGCGTTCAGCATCTCGCTGGCGGCCTACATGCTGGCCTGCTTCGTGATGTTCGGCATGTTTCTCTACAACGCGCAATACCTGCAACTGGTGCTCGGGCTCTCGCCGCTGCATGCGGGCCTTTGGAGCGTGCCGAGCGCGGCCGCCTTCATTGCCGGCTCCATGGTGGTGTCCGCGCTGGTGCGCCGCATGCGGCCTGCGTTTGTGATGGGCGGCGGCTTGGGCGTTGCGGCCCTGGGGTTCGCGATGCTCATGGTGCTCCCCGCGCAAGGCGGCCTGGCGTGGATGGTGGCCAGCATGGTCATTTCCTCTCTCGGCCTGGCACCTGTGTTCACGCTGGCCACCGACCTGGTGGTGGGCAGTGCGCCGCCCGAGCGCGCCGGGGTCGCCTCGGCCATCTCGGAGACCAGTTCGGAGTTTGGCGGTGCGCTCGGCATCGCGATTCTGGGCAGCATCGGCGCCGCCATCTACCGCAGCACGATGGCGGATGCCGTTCCGACTGGTTTGGCGGGTGCTGTTGAAGTGGAGGCGGCGCGCAGCACGCTCGGCGGGGCGGTGGCCTTGGCCGCGCAAGCCGGAGGCGCCGCCGGCGCCGAGCTGCTCGACACAGGCCGGGCCGCCTTGCTGCACGGCCTGCGGCTCACGGCCGGTATTTGCGCGGCGGTGCTGCTGCTGGTGGGCGCGCTGGTGGCTGTGCGGCTGCGCAGCGCCGGAGAGGCCGCGCAGCCCAAGGCGCCGCCAGATGCATTGCCTGAGCGCTGACGAAGACCCATACTGCAGGCTCCACGACGAGACGATGAACGGAGCCTCCCATGAGCAACGAACTTCGCAAGAAGCTGCATGACCTGGCGGAACTGTCTGAAAACACCTCGGACCCGCAGACCAAGGCCATCATCGAGGCCATACGGCTACAGACTGCCGTGCTAAACGAGCGGCTTTTCTCCATCGAGCTGCAGCTGGGCACGCTCACCAAGCGCATGGAAAACACGACTGACTGAGTGGCCGCCGCTTTGTAGGGATAATCCCGCCATGAGCGGCAACACATTCGGAACTCTCTTCGCGGTCACCAATTTCGGCGAGTCGCACGGCCCGGCCATCGGCTGCGTGATCGACGGCTGCCCGCCAGGCATGGAACTGAGCGAAGCCGACATCCAGGGCGACCTCGACCGCCGGCGCCCCGGCACCAGCCGCCACGTTACCCAGCGCAACGAGCCCGACGCGGTGCAGATTCTTTCCGGCGTGTATGAAGGCAAGACCACCGGCACCCCCATTGCGCTGCTGATCCAGAACACCGACCAGCGCAGCAAGGACTACGGCCAGATCGCCCAGCAGTTCCGCCCCGGCCACGCCGACTTCACCTACTGGAAGAAATACGGCATCCGCGATCCGCGCGGCGGCGGACGTTCTTCGGCGCGGCTCACGGCGCCCATGGTGGCGGCCGGCGCAGTCGCCAAGAAGTGGCTGGCCGAAAAATACGGCATGGTGTTTCGCGGCTGCATGACGCAGATCGGCGAAATTGCCATTCCGTTCGAGAGCTGGGACCACGTGCCCAACAACCCCTTCTTCGCGCCCATTGCCGACGTGAGCGAGCTCGAGTCGTATATGGATCGCCTGCGCAAGGCCGGCGATTCGTGCGGCGCGCGCATCCGCGTGACAGCGACCAACGTGCCCGTCGGCCTTGGCGAGCCGCTGTTCGACAAGCTCGACGCCGAGATTGCCTACGCGATGATGGGCATCAACGCAGTGAAGGCCGTCGAGATTGGCGCTGGGTTCGACAGCATCACGCAGCGCGGCACCACGCATGGCGATTCGCTCACGCCCACGGGCTTCGTCACCAACAACGCGGGCGGCATCCTTGGCGGCATCAGTTCGGGGCAAGACCTGGAAGTGAGCATCGCGATCAAGCCCACCAGCTCGATCATCAGCCCGCGCCAGTCCATCGACATCCACAACAACCCGGTAGAGGTGATCACCAAGGGTCGCCACGACCCGTGCGTCGGCATTCGCGCCACGCCCATCGCCGAAGCCATGCTTGCGCTGGTGGTCATGGAGCACGTGCTGCGCAACCGTGCGCAGTGCGGCGACGTGCAACAGCAGCAAAAGGCCGAAGCCGACAAGACCGAAGCTGCCTCGCCGCAGGCGTCTTTCCTCTAGTGTCCGCCCCGCCACCAGTGGCCGCCGGACGCGGCCACCTGTTGGCGTTTGCTGGTCTGTCGGCCAGCTATTTCGCGCACATCGGTTTCTTCAATCCCTACCTGCCGCTGTGGCTGCAGGACCTGGGGCTGCCGATCTTCACGATCAGCCTGTTGGCTTCGGTGCAGTCGATCACGCGCGTGTTTGCCCCCTACGCATGGGGTGCGCTCAGCGACCACACCGGCCACCGCGTGATGCTGCTGCGCTTCAGTGCCGCGGTGGCGCTGGTCAGTTCGTTCGGGCTCTGGTGGCATGGCGGCGCCTGGTGGCTGGCGCTGGTGCTGCTGGTGATGTTCACCCACACCAGCTCGATGATGTCGCTCACCGAGGCCGCCATGGCGCAGCTCGTGGCCGGCGACTGGGGGCGCTACGGGCGCATTCGCCTGTGCGGTTCGGCCGGCTTTTTGGTGACGGTGTTCTTTGCGGGCGAGTGGTTCGAGCGCTTCGGCATGAAGCACTTTCCGGCCTGGGCGGCGGGCACGCTGGCCGTCGTTCTGATTGCGACGATGAAGCTGCCGGACATCCGCGAGCCCGTCGCGGCGCACGACGCAGTGAAGGAGCCTATCGGCCCGGTGTTGCGCATTCCGGCAGTGCGGTGGTTCTTTGCGGCGCTGTTCTTCCAGGTAATGGCGCACTTCTCGGTGTACGCATTTTTCTCGCTGTATCTCGATTCGCTGGGCTACGGCAAAAGCGTCATCGGTCTGCTGTGGGCGCTGTCGGTGGTGGCCGAGATCGTCTGGTTCTTTCTGCAGGGGCGGCTCATCGGCCTCTTGCCCATGCCGCGCTGGATGCTGGTGTGCGGCATCGCCGCCGTGGCGCGGCTCGGCCTCACTGCCGGACTGGGCGGCTCGATCGCGGCGCTCGTCGTTGCGCAGTGGCTGCACGCGCTGAGCTTTGCTGCGCACCACACCACCTGCATTGCCGTGGTGTCGCGCCGCTTCCCCGGGCGGCTGCGCGGGCGAGGGCAGGCGCTGTTCACGGTGATCGGATACGGCTTTGGCGGTGTGCTGGGTGTGTTGCTCGGCGGCGCGGTGGCGCAGGAAATCGGCTACCGCACCATGTTCGCGCTGGCGGCCTTGCTCGCGGTGGTGGGCAGCCTGTGCGCATGGCGGGTGATAAAGCTCGAGCAGTTGGAGCGCGGGGCCAGGGCGTGACCCCGCACTGAATAAATGGCGCGCCGGCATTGCGCGCGCCGAAGTGTCATGGGCCTTAAATGCCTGCGTCACCGCGCCTGCCTACGCTTGCGCGCTTTTCAACGCTCCCCATCGACATGTCTGTTCCTGACGACTCGCACGGCGCCCGCGCGCCGCACACCCCTTCTCCGGCCGAACCCTCTCCCGCCCATCCTGCCCAGCCGCCGCGCCGACAGGTTCTCAAGCTCGGTGCGTCTCTGCTGACTGTCGGCGGCAGCAGCGCATTGCTGGCGGCCTGCGGGGGTGGGGGAGGCGGATCGCCCGGCTTCAATCCGTTGCCGGCGCCTGCCCCGTCGCCAGCCCCAGCGCCGGCTCCGGCACCTACACCGGCCCCGCCGCCGGTCGCCGCGAAGATCTCGAGCTTCGCACTCGCGGTAATGCCCGACACGCAGTTCTACGCGCGCTACGCCACCGCCGCCGAGAGCGACCAGTACGACAAGCGCTTCGGCAGCGCACCCTTCGCCGCACAGACGAAATGGATCGCCGCCAATGCCGCGGCGCTGAACATCCCGTTCACCATTCACCTGGGCGACGTGGTCGACCAGGTCGGCAAGCCCGACCAGTGGAAGGTGGCCGATGCCGCGATGAAGGTGCTCGAAGACGCCAGGCTGCCCTACAGCGTGCTCGCCGGCAACCACGACGTGTTGAACGATGTGGACTACGGCATCGACCCGAACGGCGGCACTGATGCGACCCGCACGCTCGCCAACGAGCCCTATCTCCAATGGTTTGGCACCGAGCGCGCCAAGCGCCAGGCCACCTTCGGCGCGCGCGACAGCAGCGGCTTTCACGAGTACCACGTGTTCGAGGCGCAGAGCCAGAAGTTCATGGTGCTGTCACTGTCGTGGCGCATCTCGGACGCCGGCATTGCCTGGGCGCGCCAGGTGATCGCAAAGAACCCGACGCTGCCCGTGATCCTGGTGAACCACCAGCTGCTGAACATCGATGCCGACGGCACCAGCCCGCTCGAGACCGACTACGGCAAGATGCTGTGGGAGAAGCTGATCCGCGACAACGACCAGATCTTCATGACGCTCAACGGCCACCACCATGGCGCGGCGCACCTCACGAAGACCAACGACTTCGGCCACAAGGTCGAAGAGATGGTGGTCGACTACCAGATGGCCTACCAGGGCGGCAACGGCCTGATGCGCCTTTACGAATTCGACTTGACCCATAAGCAGATCAAGGTGCTTTCGTTCTCGCCATGGGTGCCGCAGAAGCCGGCTGACACGCTGAACAGTTTCGACCAGGCCGTGCTCACCACGCCCAACGAGTCCTTCGTCATCGAGATGGATTTTGCGCAGCGCTTTGCAGGCTTCAACAAGGCTTTCGGCACGGGCGAAGCTCTCATCGAGGGCTCGTTGGTTGATAAGGCCAGGGCGATGATCCTCGCGAACTACAAGGAGCCCGACGTCACCGTGCAGCGGCCCGCCGCGAATGCTGACGATTACCCCCAGGTCGCGAACACGCTGGCGCATTGGCGCTTCTTCGGCGGCACGGTCAACCAGCCGGTGCTCCCGGGCACCGTCATCGCCGACGTCACAGGCAACAACCCGCTGCGCCGCGACACCCTGAACCAGGGCGGCATCGTGGGTGCGACCGACGGCGACATCGTCTGGAGCGACGACCGCCACCATCTCTCGGCCGCGCCGGGCTCGGTGCGATTCCTCAACACCGACAAGAACGTGCCGCGCCTGAGCTACTTCCTCACCGAGGCCGCAGCGCCGATCAACGGCCAGACGCTGGACAACGGCTACACCGTCGAGGCGTTCGTGAAGATCGACAAGAGCTGGACCAGCAGCAAGCAGGCGTGGATGAACATCATGACGCGCGACGGCCGGCGTGGCGACCTGGCCGGCTACCAGGGCGGCGACCCTGAAGCGCCGCCCATGCTGTTCGCCATCTCGAGCCTGCGCGAAGTGCAGTGGGAAGTGGTGCCGAGCACGGCCGGCACTCGCTCGCCCAAGACCAACTGGTCCGGCGAGGTGATTGCCGACCGCTGGGTGCACATCGCCATCGTCAACGACCCCGTGTCGCACGACACCACGATGTATGTGGAAGGCGCGCCGGTGCTGCGCAACATCAGCAATGCGCCCGGCCTTGCCACGCTCTCGGCCACCTCGCCTTGGGTGGTGGGCGGCGGCTCGTGGGACGGCGCCCGGGCCGACGGCTTCTTCGGCCACATCGGCGAGGTGCGGGTGGTGGCTGCCGCTCTGGCGCCGGCCCAATGGCTCACGGCCCGCAAGGCGGCCTGACGAAGCCAAGGGCGGGAAGGATTACTTTCCGCCCATTACCGGCTGAAGGCTTTTCGCCTGTTTGGCCGATGAGATCACCCGGAATGCGCTATTCCGGGTGATCTTTTAAATACTAAGTATTCCTCGCATTAGCGCCACCTCATTGCGGTCGGCAATTCACGTCGCCCCCGTTTCCCCCGCTTTGCTCGCTGAAGCGTTCACGCCGTGAACTTTTTGTTCAAGCGGCTATTTGTCAATTTTTAGCATTGGCTTTTACGATAAATCAACATTTAAAATAAATGTGAACACGTGCAATGGGAGGTGAGCTTGAAGCTCATTTTGAAAACAATATTCTTATTGGATGAATTGCTATTAGGTAATTCGTCTTATCGGCTCAATGCGGTGCAGCAATGAGCCGCCGCGTCACCATCCAAACGCCCTTGGGCGAGTCGTTGCAATTTCACCAACTGGTGGGTCGTGAGACGCTCAGCCAGCTCTACACCTTCGACATCGACCTGCTTGGCAGCACCAACGCGATCGACTCGAAAGCCCTGCTCGGCAAAGCGTCGACCGTGGCGGTGGAAACCGAAAGCGGCGGCGTGCGCTACCTGGGCGGCATTGCGACCCGGTTTGGCCTGCAACAGGAAGACGCACGCCACTCCTTCTATCGACTGCAACTGCGGCCTTGGCTGTGGCTTGCCACGCGGCGCAGCGATTTCCGCATCTTCCAGGGCAAGAGCGTTCCCGACATATTGACCGAAGTGCTGGGCAGCTACGGCTATCCCATCGAGAAGAAGCTCAGCCGGGGCGACTACCGCCGCTGGGACTACTGCGTGCAGTACCACGAGAGCGACTTCAACTTCATCTCGCGGCTGTGCGAGCTCGAGGGCATCTACTATTACTTCCGGCACGAGGCTTCGCAGCACGTGCTGGTGTTTGCGGACGACATTGCGAGTTCGCACGCGCCGCTGCCCGGCGGCGAATCGGTGCGCTTTCACCCGCTCGAAAAATCCGGCATGGGCCAGCGCGAGCGCATCTATGCCTGGGAAACCGCGGAAGAGGTGCGTGCGGGCCATCACTACAACAACGACTACGACTTCGAGAAGCCCAAGGCCGACCTCTCGCACCTGCGGCAGATGCCGCCCGGCCACGACCACGACAGCTACGAGAACTACGAGTGGCCCGGCGGCTTTGTGCAGCACGCCGACGGCGAAACCTACGCGCGCATCCGCAACGAAGAGCAGCTGAGCCAGCGCAGCCGTGCGAGCGGCCGCTCCAACCTGCGCGAGCTCGCAACCGGCCACACGCTGCGGCTCACCGGCCATCCCAGGTCCGACCAGAACCGCCAATACCTGCTGCTGAGCGTGAGCTACCACCTGCAGGAAAACCTGCAGGCCAGCGAGGGCGCGGAAGCAACAGAGGGCTCGGTGCAGCGCTTTGCCTTCGATGCCCAGCCCACCAGCCTTGCATGGCGGCCCCGGCGCACCACGCCCAAGCCGCGCACCCGCGGTCCGCAAACGGCCATGGTGGTCGGGCCTGCCGGCGAAGAGATCTGGACCGACCAGTACGGCCGCATCAAGGTGCAGTTTCACTGGGACCGCCTGGGCAAGGACGACGAGAACTCCAGCTGCTGGGTGCGTGTGTCCACCGCTTGGGCGGGCGCCACCTTCGGCGCGGTGTCGGTGCCGCGTATCGGCATGGAAGTGATCGTCGACTTTCTCAACGGAGATCCCGACTTCCCGATCGTGACGGGCTGCGTCTACAACGCCGACACCATGGCGGCCTGGCAATTGCCGGAGCAAAAGCATCTGTCGGGCATTCGCAGCCGCGAACTGGGCGGCGGGCGCGGCAATCACCTGGTGCTGGACGACACCCAGGGAAAGATCCAGGCGCAGTTGCGCAGCGACCACCAGGCCAGCCAGCTGAGCGTGGGGCACATCGGGCGCATCGAAGACACCGCGGGGCGCAAGGAGCCGCGCGGGCAGGGCTTCGAATTGCGCACCGACGGGCATGGCGTGACACGCGCGGCCAAGGGCCTGCTGGTGACCACCGAGCCGCGGCCCAATGCGCAGGCGCACACCACCGACATGGGCGAAACCATCGGCCGGCTCACGCAGGCGCGCGACCTGCATGAAGGCCTGAGCGAAGCCGCACAAGCTGCGCAGGCGCACGATGCCGGCGACCAGGACGAAGTTGCCACGGGCCTGAAGGAGCAGAACGACGCCATCAAGGGGCAGGGCGGCAACCGCGAGCAGGGCGATTTCCCCGAGTTCCAGGAGCCGCATCTCACGCTTGCGAGCGCCAAAGGCCTGCAAACGGTGGCGCAGGGCTCCACGCACGTGGTGAGCAACGAGCACACGGCGCTCACCAGCGGCGGCCACACCAGCGTGAGCGCAGGCAAGAGCTTTCTGGTGAGCGTGCAGAGCGCCATCCGCATGTTCGCCTCCAAGGCCGGCATGCGGCTGGTGGCGGCCAGCGCGGACATCGACATCAAGGCGCTGAAGGACAGCGTTAACGTGCTTGCCAAGCTCAACATTACGCAAACCGCCAACAAGATCACCATCCACGCGAAAGAGGAGGTGGTCATCAACGGCGGCTCCAGCTACAGCCGCTGGAGCTCGGGCGGCATCGAGCACGGCACTTCGGGCACCTGGCGCGAGCATGCGGCGGTGCACAGCCTGGTGGGGCCGGCCAGTCAGGGCAAGCCCGCGCTGCCTAACCCGCCGCAGTTGCCCAAGGGCCAGCTCGACCTGTACCACCAGTACATCAAGCCCACCGGCGAAAAGCACCAGGGTGTTGCGCAGGGCGACTTCACCGTGGTCGATTCGGAGGGCGGCACGCACGCCGGCACCTTCGACCGCAACGGCTTCGCAAGCGTGTCGGGTCTGCCGATCGGTACCGCGAAGGTCACCTTCGGCAAGGACCCGCGCGACCCGTGGGAAGAGGGCAGCTATTTCGGCACGCCCAAGGACTGGAAGGCGAAGGAACCTGCCGGCGGCGGCGCCGATGCGGCGGGCGCTGGGTCGGGCCTGTCGGGCGTTCTCGGCAGTGCGGGCAATCTTGCCGGACTGGCTGGTTCAGCCGGCGGCGCGGCGGGCGCGCTCGCGGGCGTCGCCGGCATGAACAGCAAGGCCGCGGGCATGCTCGGCCAAGTCACCCAGGCAGCCGGCATGGCGCAACAGGCGGTGGGTGCCGCGCAGGCCATTCAGCAAGGCGGCGCCAAGGCGCTGCTGGGCCAGGCGAGCCAGGCCGCTACAGGCATGGCAATGCAGGCGGCTGGTGCGCGGCTCGGCCCGATGGGCGCACCCGTCGCCGGGATTGCGAATGTGGCGGGCAGCGCGATGAGCGGCGGCATGCCGGCCGGCATCAAGACGGGCATTGCCACGGCTGGCACCAATCCCGCGCTTGCGGGTCGCACTCCCGGCTTCGTGGGCTGAGTGCGGCACCGCGTGTATTTCGAATAACAAGACGTCTCAGGCAACAGGGAAAACAGGGCAATGGCGGAAGGATCGCAACAACAACCATCTCAACGAGAACCCCAGACCGCGGTCGCTCCCCTGAACACGATCGTCAAGGAGGACGTTGCAGCCGCCAGCAAGGCGGTGGACGACTGGCTGCGCTCCTTCAGCGGCGGCTATGTCACGCTCGAGCGGCTGACGATGGTGCTGGGCAGCATTCCAATCGTCGGCAACATCATGGCGCTGGTGGATGTGTTCCTGGACATCATCAACATCGTCGAGAAAAAGGCCAAGGACGGGGTCGAAGCATTCCTGACGTGGGTGAGCCTGGGCATCAACCTCATTGGTTTGATACCGCTGCCGCCCACCATGGCGGCAGCGCGCATGAGTTTGCGGCCCACGCTGCACCTGGTGAGGCAGCAGCTTAAAACTGCGGCGTCGAACCTGGGCGAGACCATCGTCGTCGTGCTGGTCGGGCATTTGAACGCGACGATCATGGGCGAGCTGGACAAGTTCATTGATGGCGCCATTGCGCTGCTCGAAGACATGCTGAAGCGCTGCGCGAACCTGGCAGACCAGATCGTGGACAACCTGGTGGACATCCTGCGGCGTGTTGTGGGGCAGAAGGACCTGTTCACGGTGGCCAAGCCAGGGGTGGCAGAAACGAAGGTGCACGACCCGAAGACGCAGAGCACCTGGAGCCGCATGTGGGGCAGTGCGGTGCGCTATACCAAGGAGTCGGCCAACTACGTGGCCAAGGCGGCGGCAAGCCAACTGCCCGCCGGCGTGGCGAGCCGGGTCAACGGCGTCATCACGCAGATGCTGGACTTTAAGCGCCTGCTGCGCGGGCAGTTGTCGAAGCTGGCCGACCGCGAGGCGCAGGCCAGCATCATGTGGTTGCTGCACAAGCTCAAGGCTGCGCTGCTGCGCAAGCGGGCCCAGCGCGCGGCAATCGTGCCGCCGGCAAAAGGAGCGCAGGCGGACAAGGACAAACCCGGCGCCGCGCTCGGCCACATCAGCAAGCAGGCACCCGCCCGCAACGACCCAGGCTGCCGCAACCGGCCGGCGCGCGCGGCAGTTGGCGGCTCCATCAGCCTTGCGACCGGCAGCGAGAGCTTCGTGCATACCGATTTCATTCTGAGCGCGCCGCTTCCGATCTCGTGGTCGCGCGTCTATCGCAGCCAGCTGGATGCCTACGACCGCGGCATGCTGGGTGCGAGGTGGATTACGCCGTACATGACACGCATCGACATTGCGCCGAACGGCGGGCTGGTCTACCACGGCGTCGACGGACGCAGCCACTCGTATCCGATGCTGGCAGTGGGTCAGGTGCATCGCGATGCCGTCGAAGACCTGACTCTGAACCAGCTTAGCGATAGGTTGTTGACGCTGGACTTCGGCAAGCAGGGTGACTGGCAAGAGATCTACGAACGCGTGGAAAGCCAGCCCCGCTACCGTCTTGCGGCGCAACAGGCCAAGGACGGCCTGTCCATCGGCCTGCGCTACGACCACGTGATCGCCTCTACAGGCGAGCAAGTGCTCAGCGACATCATCAGCAAGCAGGGTGACGTGGTCATGGCCCACGTGGGCACGCAGCCCGATGCAAAGACCGGCCTCATCCGGTCGCTGTGGGAGCTGAAGGACGGCCAGGTCGTGCGCCAGCTGGCCGCCTACACGCACGACGCCGAACATGACCTGATTGCCGCGCAGGACGAGAACGGCGCCAGCTGGAGCTACACCTACAGCCACCACCTGGTCACCCGCTACACCGACCGCACCGGCCGCGGCATGAACCTCGAGTACGACGGCACCGGCGCCGACGCCAAGGCCGTGCGCGAGTGGTCCGACGACGGCAGCTTTGCGCTGCAGTTGGAGTGGGACGCCAACATCCGCCTGACCTACGTCACCGATGCGCTGGGGGGCGAGACCTGGCACTACTACGACATCGAGGGCTACACCTACCGCGTCATCCACCCCGACAAGCTGGAGGAATGGTTCTTTCGAGATGACGCGAAGAACGTCACGCGCCATGTGCATACCGACGGCACCACCGACGACTACACCTACGACGAAGACGGCAACCTGCAGGCGCACACCCGGGCCGACGGCAGCCGGGTGCACTTCGAGTACGACAGCCAGCACCGCCTCACCGGCATTCGCGACGCCGAGGGCGGCGTGTGGAAGCGCGACTACGACGCGCAGGGCCACCTGACGGAAGAGATCGATCCGCTGGGCCACAAGACCGAGTACGCCTACGACAAGGCCGGACGGCCCGTGCGCGTGACCGATGCCAAAGGCGGTACGAAGCTGCTGAGCTACACGCCCGGCGGCCTCCTTGCGAGCTTCACCGATTGTTCGGGCAAGACCCGGCGTTGGGAGTACGACAGCCGCGGCCGGACGATCAAGGCCATCGACGCTGCGGGCCAGACCACCCGCTACCGCTACAGCCCGTCGGGTGAAGGCTTCGTGCAGCGTGGGGACGGCAACTCTCCCGGTCAGCTGGAAGAAATCACCTCGCCCGACGCTACGCGGGAACACTTCGTGCACGACGCCGAAGGCCGGCTGCTCGCGCACATCGACCCGCTCGGGCGCAGAAGGCGCTACAGCTACACGCGCTCGGGCCTTGTGTCCGGCCGCACCGACGCCGCGGGCCAATCGCTCAGCTACCAGTGGGATCTGCTCGGCCGGCTTACCGAACTGCAGAACGAGAACGGCAGCCGCTACAGCTTCAGCTACGACCCGGTGGGCCGGCTGCTCCAGGAAACCGGCTTCGACCGCAAGACCACTCGCTATCGGCACGAGGAAGGCACAGGCCGGCTTGTGGCGGTAGAAGAGGGCGCACGCGTGATGCAGCTGCAATCCGACGCGATGGGGCGCCTCGTCGAACGCACCGCCGGGGAGGACACCGAGCGCTTCGCATTCGACGGCAATGGGCGAATGATCGAGGCCGCCAACCGCGATGCGCGGCTGCAGTGGTTCTACGACCCGGCCGGCAACCTCACGCGTGAGCATCACCACTACATTGCCAACGCTCGCACGGCAATCTGGCAGCACCGCTACGACGAACTCAACCAGCGCGTCGCAACGATTCGGCCCGACGGCCACACCACCCAATGGCTGACCTACGGCTCCGGGCATGTGCACGGCCTACTGCTCGACGGCGAAGACATCCTGGGATTCGAGCGCGACGATCTTCACCGCGAAGTCTTGCGCGAGCAGCACAACGGCCTCAGCCAACGGCTGCGCTACGACGGCGTCGGCCGGTTGCTGCAGCAGGACATCGCACAAACACGGCCGGGCGCCATCGAGGCGCTGCAACTGCGCCGCAGCTACAGCTACGACAAGGCCGGCCATCTAGTCGCCATCAGCGACAGCCGCCACGGCAACTTCAGCTACCGCTACGACCCCGTCGACCGCCTTGTAGAGGCCAACAGCCGCCTCGGCCGCGAGGTGTTTGCCTTCGACCCGGCAGGCAACATCGCCAGCCCGGCGAACACCGGGCCCTTGGCGGATCAGGCCGCGGCGCACAAGCTGCTCGACAACCTGCTGAAGGAATATGCCGGCACCCGCTATCGCTACGACGAGCATGGCAACCTCGTCGAGCGCACGCGCAATGGCCGCAAGACCGCCTTTGCATGGGACGGCTTCGGCCGCATGACCGCCGCCACCAGCGAAGACGGCACCGCCACCACCTTCAGCTACGACCCGATGGGCCGGCGCATATCCAAGCACGCGCACGACGCCGTGACGCTGTTCGGTTGGGACGGCGACACACTGGCTTTCGAAAGCACCCAGACCATCGCGGGTGCGCAAGAGCAGCAAGGCCGGGGCTGGAGCGTGCACTACATCCATGAGCGAAACTCCTTCGTGCCGCTGGTGCAGGTTCGCCAGGGGCAAGCCATCGTCTTGAGCAAGACGCCCGACGTAAAGGCGTTGATGGCCGCCAACGGCGGTGCCTACGACATCGAGCAAGACCCGCTCTGGAACGGCGAAGCACAACCCCAGGCCGAAGGCTTCAACCGGGATGAAATCGCCTTCTACCAATGCGACCACCTCGGCACGCCGCACGAACTCACCGACTACGAAGGTCGCGTGGCATGGTCCGCGCAGTACAAGGCCTGGGGCGAGGCGCGTGAAGTCATCAGCGAGGCCGGGCGGCGTGCGGGCTTTGCGAATCCCATTCGTTTTCAGGGCCAGTATTTCGACGCGGAAACCGGCCTGCACTACAACCGCCATCGCTACTACGACCCGGCGAGCGGGCGCTATGTCTCGCGCGATCCGCTGGGGCTGGCGGGCGGGCGCAACCTGCATGTGTATGTGGGCAACAACCCGGTGCGGGGCATCGATCCGCTGGGGCTGGTGGATATCAATATGTTCCCGCATGACGAGGCGATCCGAGCGTCGGGAGACAACATTCCGAATCCGCCGGGCACCTTCACGGTCGGTGGGCACGGGAACGACTCGATCATGCAAAACGCGTCGCGCCAGCCAGTGAAGCCGGTCGAGTTGGCCGAGCAGATCCGGTCTCATCCCTCGTACACAAAGGGGCAGCACGTGGTGTTGATGTCGTGCGAAACCGGCAAGGGTGAAGCACCGTTCGCACAGAAGCTCGCGACGGAGCTCAACGCACCGGTGAGCGCACCCGACAAATTCCTCTGGATCTGGCCCAACGGAAAAACCCAACCCGCCGGTATGACGGCGGATGGAAAGATGGACACCTCCGACCCCGGTAAATGGCGCACCTTCAGGCCACCACCATGAAGCAGGCCCGCAATCCATCATTGCACGCGGTGCCGGCCTTGCTTGCACTGGTCATTTCTCTTTCGCATCTCACGGAGTGCCTTGGTATGGACAACAGCAACACCCCCGCGGCCCCGATTTCCGGCGCATCGAGCTACTTCCTCACGCCCGAACAACAGGCCGTGCTGGCCCTGAAGGCCGAAGCTGGTGATGCCGAGGCCGCGCTCCGTCTTTCGAACTACCATGGCTTCGTGCGCCGGGACCAGGAGCAGCAACTGCGCTGGCTGCAACTGGCGGCCAAGAGCGGCCATGCGGTGGCGCAATACAACCTTGCCTCCGACCTGAGCACGGGCGGCAAGGACCTTGCGGAGGCGACGCACTGGGCCGAGGAGGCACGCAGGAACGGCAATGCGGATGCGGACCGGCTTCTGGCCGCGATCAGGGCGGCACAGTCCACCATGCTCACGCCCGAAGAGCAGGCCGCGGCGGTGGCGAAGGCAGAGGCCGGCGATGCCGGGGCGGCGTTCCGGCTTTCGAGGTACTACAACTTCGTGCATCAGGACCGCGTGCAAACACGGAAATGGCGCAAGCTGGCGGCAGAGGGCGGCCATGCGTCGGCCCAATACGATCTCGCGGTCACTCTGTATATGGAGGGCGAGCAGCTCGCTCAAGCTACGCATTGGGCCGCCGAGGCACGCAAGAACGGCGATAAGGATGCGGCCCGGCTCCTGCACGAAATCGAGGCACTCCAGTCAGCCGCGCTTGGCGTCGAAGAACAGGCTGCGCTGGTCGCAAAGGCTGAGGCTGGCGATTCCGAGGCCGCATTTCGCCTTTCGAAGTACCACCACTTCGTGCACCAGGACGGCAGGGGCCAGGGGCGACGCTGGCTCAGGCGGGCGGCAGAGGGGGGCCATGCGGTGGCGCAATACAACCTCGCCGTCGTCCTGCAGATGGACGGTGCCTTCCTTGCGGAAGCGGCGCGCTGGGCCCGAGAGGCACTCAGGAACGGCGATGCAGATGCGGGCAGGCTCCTGCAGAAAATCCCCGGCCAATGATGAATTGCGCCAAACATGGATGGCAGGGTGCCGAACTCGTGACCGCCGCAGTGAAGGAGCAGGCCGCCACGCCGCTTGCCATTGCCCTGGGCCACGCTTATGAGCGTTTTGCGCAGACAGGGCAAGACCTGAAGAACTTCGACATCCAGATCAGCGAGCGCACGCGTGAAAACGGCGAGGACGAGAACGGTGAAAACACCATCGGAATCGCCTTTGTCGCAAAGCTCGAACCGGGCAAGAAGGGCCTTGGCAATGCAAACCGCCTCGGCCGTTCGGTGTTGTACATCGCCTCTAGAACATCGGGCGAGATCTTGCGCGAAGCGGGGAGCCGCTAAGCGCCTAACGCAATGGAGAACAGCTCATGGAAAACGATGCTTCCGCTTCGGCCTCTTCTCTTTCTCCCATTTCTGGTGCCCAGAGCTATGCGCTCACTGACGAGCAACGCCTTGCACTAGCGGCAAAGGCGGAAGCCGGCAATGCCGACTCCGCCTTTCGGCTCTCGCTGTACTACACCTTCACTTTCTCCGATCCCGATCAATCGATGCACTGGCTTTCGATGGCGGCCAAGGGTGGCCACAGCATTGCGCAGCACAACCTTGCCTACGACCTTTATATGAGCGGCACCGACCTTGCAAAGGCTGCCTATTGGGCTGCGGAATCGCAGAAGAACGGCAACGCTGAAGCCGGCTGGCTGCTGAGCGAAATCGAAACCGAAAAGGTTGTTTCGGGCTGGAGCCCGCTGACGTGAGTTCGCAGCTGATCATTCTGGCCCACGACATGTGGCGCAAAGGCGCAGGCGGGGCGCCGGCAGGCCTTGTGGGGCAAGCCGACAGCTTCGCCTATGCGGGGCTCGATTTGAGCCTGGCGCAGTTCGCCGGCTCGACTTTCACGGGCACCAGCTTCACTGCAAGCAGCTTCAAGCAGGCCGGTTGGAACGCCTGCCAGTTCACCGGCTGCAGCTTCACGCAATGCGACTTCAGCGGCATATCGATTACTGGCTGCACCTTCGTCAACTGCAGCTTCACGCGCGCCAACTTCGACGGCGGCAGCATCGGCACCAGCACCTTCGCGCAGTGCCAATGGGACGACATCAGCTTTGCGGGCGGCCGCTGGAATGACGTGGGCGTGCTGAACTGCGGCGGCACCGTGGTTCACGCACAGGGCCTGCAAGGGCGAAGCGTGGACTTCACGGGCAGCACGTTCGAGCAGCTGGAGTTCCAGGGCGCGAACATCAACTGAGAGGAAATACAAGAAATGTCAGGGACGGGGGAAACCAAGGCGCCGGCGCAGCGCGAACCGCAGACGGCCGTCGCGCCGCTGAACACCATCGTGAAGGAAGACGTTGCAGCCGCCAGCAAGGCGGTGGACGACTGGCTGCGCTCCTTCAGTGGCGGCTATGTCACGCTCGAGCGGCTCACGATGGTGCTGGGCAGCATTCCGATCGTCGGCAACATCATGGCGCTGGTGGATGTGTTCCTGGACATCATCAACATCGTCGAGAAAAAGGCCAAGGACGGCGTCGAAGCGTTCCTGACGTGGGTGAGCCTGGGCATCAACCTCATCGGCTTGATCCCGCTGCCGCCCACCATGGCGGCGGCGCGCATGAGCCTGCGGCCAACGCTGCACCTCGTGAAGCAGCAACTCAAGAGCGCCACCTCCAACCTCGGCGAGGCGATCGTCACCACGCTGGTAGGGCACCTCAACGCCACCATCGTGGGAGAGCTCGACAAGTTCATCGATGGCGCCATAGGCAAGCTCGATGGCATCCTGAAGAGCTGCGCGGACCTGGCCGACAAGATCATCGACAACCTCGTGGACATTCTTCGGCGCGTGCTCGGGCAGAAGGACCTGTTCACCGTGGCCAAGCCCGGCGCGGCAGAAACGAAGGTGCACGACCCCAAGACGCAGAGCACCTGGAGCCGCATGTGGGGCAGCGCGGTGCGCTACACCAAGGAGTCGGCCAACTACGTGGCCAAGGCGGCGGCAAGCCAATTGCCCGCCGGCGTGGCGAGCCGGGTCGAGGGTGTGATCAGTCAGATGCTGGACTTCAAGCGCTTGCTGCGCGGGCAGTTGTCGAAGCTGGCCGACCGCGAGGCGCAGGCCAGCATCATGTGGCTGCTGCACAAGCTGCGGGACGCGTTGCTGCGCAAGAAGGGCAAAGGCTCGGCGCTCGTGTCGCCGCAGGCGGGGAGCAAGGCCGAGAAGGACAAGCCGGGTGCGGCGCTCGGCCACATCAGCAAGCAGGCGGATGCGCATGGACCGTCCCCAGGCTGCAAGAACTGCTCTGCGCCCGCGCGTGTAGGCGGTTCGATCAGCCTCGCGACCGGCAATGAAAGCTTCACGCACACCGATTTCGTGCTTGCCGCACCGCTGCCCATCGAATGGGCCCGCACCTACTCCAGCGACTTGGACGCTTTCGACCGAGGCAGCCTGGGTGCACGGTGGATCACGCCCTACAGCATGCGCGTGGACATCACGACGCCCACGCGCGGCGCTCGCAAAGGGCGCGCGAGCATGGTCTATCACGCAGCCGACGGCCGCAGCCACTCGTATCCGGTGCTGGCGGTTGGGCAGGCGTATCGCGATGCCATCGAGGAGATAACCGTCTCGCGCCTCAGCGAAACCTTGCTGGCGCTCGACTTCGGCAAGCCGCTGCCAGCGGGAGCGCAACCCGAGTGGCGCGAACTCTACGAACTGGTCGACAGCAAGCAGCCGCACTTTCGGCTGGTGACGCAGCAGGCCAAAGACGGCCAGTCCATCGGCCTGCGCTACGACCACGTGATCGCCTCTACAGGCGAGCAAGTGCTCAGCGACATCATCAGCAAGCAGGGTGACGTGGTCATGGCCCACGTGGGCACGCAGCCCGATGCGAAGACCGGCCTCATCCGGTCGCTGTGGGAGCTGAAGGACGGCCAGGTTGTGCGCCAGCTGGCCGCCTACACGCACGACGCCGAACATGACCTGATTGCCGCGCAGGACGAGAACGGCGCCAGCTGGAGCTACACCTACAGCCACCACCTGGTCACCCGCTACACCGACCGCACCGGCCGCGGCATGAACCTCGAGTACGACGGCACCGGCGCCGACGCCAAGGCCGTGCGCGAGTGGTCCGACGACGGCAGCTTTGCGCTGCAGTTGGAGTGGGACGCCAACATCCGCCTGACCTACGTCACCGATGCGCTGGGGGCGAGACCTGGCACTACTACGACATCGAGGGCTACACCTACCGCGTCATCCACCCCGACAAGCTGGAGGAATGGTTCTTTCGAGATGACGCGAAGAACGTCACGCGCCATGTGCATACCGACGGCACCACCGACGACTACACCTACGACGAAGACGGCAACCTGCAGGCGCACACCCGGGCCGACGGCAGCCGGGTGCACTTCGAGTACGACAGCCAGCACCGCCTCACCGGCATTCGCGACGCCGAGGGCGGCGTGTGGAAGCGCGACTACGACGCCCAGGGCCACTTGACGGAAGAGATCGATCCGCTGGGCCACAAGACCGAGTACGCCTACGACAAGGCCGGGCGGCCCGTGCGCATTACCGATGCGAAGGGCGGCGTGAAGGCGCTCGTTTATTCCCCTTTAGGGCAACTGCTCAGCTACACCGATTGCTCCGCCAAGACCAGCCGATGGGAGTACGACCAGCGCGGCCGCGTGACCAAGGCCGTGGATGCAGCTGGCAACACCACCAGCTACCGCTACGCCGCCGGCCAGCTCGAAGAAGTTGTGCTGCCCGACGAAACCAGCGAGCACTTCACGCACGATGCCGAAGGGCGCCTGCTCGCGCACGCCGATGCGCTCGGCCGTCGCACCCGCTACAGCTACACGCGTGCAGGCCTCATCGCAGGCCGCACCGACGCTGCAGGCCGCTCGCTCAAATACCACTGGGACTTGCTGGGCCGGCTGACCGAACTGCAGAACGAAAACGGCAGTCACTACAACTTTCGCTACGACCCGGTGGGCCGCCTGCTGGAAGAAACCGGCTTCGACCGCAAGACCACGCACTACCGCCACGAGGCGACCACCGGTACGCTCGCCGAAGTGGTCGAAGCCGGCCACGCGACTCAACTGCAGTTCGATGCGCTCGGCCGCCTTGTGGAGCGGAATGCGGGCGAAGGCCAGCTTGAGCACTTTGCTTACGACCGCAATGGCCGCCTGGTGGAGGCCGCCAATCGCGATGCGCGCCTGCAGTGGTTCTATGACCCGGCCGGCAACCTGACGCGCGAGCACCACCACTACCTGGCAAATGCGCGCACGGCAGTCTGGCAGCACCGCTACGACGAACTCAACGAGCGCATTGCCACCACCCGCCCCGACGGCCACGTGACCCAATGGCTCACCTATGGTTCTGGCCACGTGCACGGCCTTCTTGTCGATGGGCAAGACATTCTCGGGTTCGAACGCGACGATCTGCACCGCGAGGTGGCCAGGGAGCAAGGCAACGGCTTGAGCCAGCGCCAGAAGTACGACCCCGCCGGCCGCCTGCTGGAGCAGCGCATTTCGCAAACCGGCCGCGGCCCCGCCGATGCGCTGGAACTCAGCCGCCGCTACACCTACGACAAGGCCGGCCAGCTCACCGCCATTGGCGACAGCCGCCGCGGCCGGCTGGACTACCGCTACGACCCGGTCGGCCGCCTGCTCGAAGCCAACAGCCGCCTCGGCCGCGAGGTCTTCGCCTTCGACCCCGCGGGCAACATCGTCGACCCCGCCCAGGCTGAAGGCCCGGTGCAGCGCACCGCCAACAAGCTGCTCGACAACCTGCTGAAAGAATACGCCGGCACCAGCTACCGCTATGACGAGCGCGGCAATCTCATCGAACGTGTGAAGAACGGGCGCAAGACCGTCTTTGCATGGGACGGCTTCAATCGCATGGCGGCCGCAACCGACCCCGATGGCATCACCACCACCTTCAGCTATGACCCGCTGGGCCGCCGCATCGCCAAGCGATCAGGCGACGCGACTACCTCGTTCGGATGGGACGGCGACGTGCTCGCGTTCGAAAGCACCCAAAGCACCGCTGCGCTGAACGAGCGGCAAGGGCAAGGGTGGAGCGTGCACTACATCCACGAGCGCGATTCCTTCGTGCCGCTGATGCAGATCAGGCAGCCGCGCGCCATGGCGCTGAGCGAAACGACGGATGTGAAGGCGCTGATGGAGGCGAACGGCGGCGCGTATGACATTGGGCAGGATCCGCTGTGGAATGGCGAACAGCGCAGCGTGCCGAGCGCCTTCGACAGGAAGGAGATGGCGTTCTATCAATGCGACCACCTGGGCACGCCGCAAGAACTGACGGACCATGAAGGAGGCATTGCATGGTCGGCGCAGCACAAGGCCTGGGGCGAAGCGCGCGAGACGATCAGCGAGGCGGGCAGAAGGGCGGGGTTCAGGAATCCGATCCGGTTCCAAGGGCAGTATTTCGATGAGGAAACGGGGCTGCATTACAACCGGTATCGGTATTACGATCCAGACAGTGGGCGGTTCGTATCAAGTGACCCGATCAGGCTCGCCGGCGGCCCTAATATGCATCAGTACGCGCCGAATCCAGTGCGGTGGGTTGATCCCCGAGGTTTGGCTGGTTATGAAGCATCAATGGGAAATACCGCTGCTCAAGATACATTGGCGCGTGGTGTACACGTTAATGTCCAAGGACCAGGCCTTCCAAAGGCAGGCGGCCACATCGGAGTTGTTCCAACCCATGACGGTCAGGGGCTTACCACCAAGCCAGTTGATGCGGCGACTAGAAATCTGCCTGAATCTCAACAGGAAAAGGCCTGCCAGTGCGTTGTCGATTTTTTAAATAAACCAAAGAATCACTCAAAAATCGCAAAACAGGCCCAAGGCGGGATAGATCGATTCCCTGGAACCGAAAGGGCAAAAGAATTGGAAAAGGTACGCGACCTTGCCGAAAGAGGGGTTCCTGTTAAATGAGAAGACATATTGATGGCCTGCCGGTGCTGAGCGCCTCTGTAAATCAGCTGCTGCGAATCTTTCTGACGAAAAAATATATATCAACTCCTGGTTTATTTGGATTGTGCGATTTTTCGGCCAATGAGCTGCTGAAAAATTCTTACCAAATGACAGGCGACGATTTTTACTGCTTGTACGAAAAGAATTATCGTTTGGCAGGGTCGGATTCAAACTTGAACTTGAAAAACTACTTCAGTCAAGGTGAATTTATTTCCAATGGTGTTGATTTGACCGGCGCCAGAATATGCACCGTATTGTCTAGGTTTTGCAGCAGTAAAATCGATTCTTCGTTGATCTACTCGATCGAGCTTTTCCTCGATGAATCGCTCGATTTTGGTTCCTTGGTGATTAATGATTTTCTTGAGTTGCGGTTCGGAAAAACAATAAGGCCAAAGCATAAAAAGAAATTTCATCTAACCGGAATTTCTACTGACTATGAGCTTCCGCTGGGGTCGGCCGAAAGAAAAATCAATACCCGTGGTGCTCGGGTGATGAAAAAGAAGATTTCTTTTTGCCACGCACTTCTGAAATTCGCTGAAGAACCGGCGGTCAAGAACCTGGTGATGTGCGTTAGGGAAAACCTCCCGCATGCCATTTTGGATGAGGCAGGGGAAGTAAAAAGATAGACCCGAAGTGGCTGGGTGACACGGAATGTCCCGGTAAATAAGGGGGCCAACATCTCTCAGTTAAAGTGCAATTCGTCGCTCGTTAAGCATGGAGCTGCTCGTATGAACCATGTGTGGATATTCAACGGTGCAGGTGCACGGACTCCATCTGCCGTCTTTAAAGACAGAGCAGAAGCGGAGGTGTGGATCGTTGCGAACAAATTGAGCGGAATGCTTACCGAGTACCCCGTTGGAGTTTCCGTTTATCAATGGGCGATCCAGAGTGGCAATTTCAAGATCAAAAACGATAATGATAGGTCGCCAGAATTCATTCAAAGATTTTCGTCTGGTGCACAAGAGCACATGCACTACGAAAATGGAGTCTCGGATTAGCGGCCGTTGCGAGCATTGGGACGGTTCTTGTTTGGGCGCGCCGGCTGAAGATCTCGTCGATGGTCTTCACGGTGTTCACGAGTGATTTTTTCCTATGGGGTTGGTTGAGCACTGATTGGGTGGCTGTGAACTAAGTAGAGGGTTCACGCTACCGCCAGCCTGTTACCACTCCTCACATTCACCCCGGGTTTTCGATAACTAAATCCACTTGATTTAGTCCCTGAGCTGTTCGATAGTCTCCCTGCGCCCGGATGCCCCACGCCTTCCACGGCCCCGCATCCGGATCCCAAGACCGCAGGCGCATCGCCGCCTGACCACGGAGACACACATGCTCAGCTCCCGCTCCATCCTGGCCCTGGCGGCCATGTCCCTGGCTGCTTCTTCTGCAGCCTTTGCCGCCGACCAGCCGGTCATCGGTCTCGTTACCAAGACCGAAACCAATCCCTTCTTCGTCAAGATGAAAGAGGGCGCGCAGGAAGAAGCCAAGAAGCTCGGCGCCAAGCTGCTTTCGGGCGCGGGCAAGGCCGACGGCGACAACGCGGGCCAGATCACGGCCATGGAAAACATGATTGCCGCGGGTGCCAAGACCATCCTCATCACGCCGAGCGATGCCAAGGCCATCGTGCCGGCAATCAAGAAGGCGCGCGACAAGGGCATCATGGTGATCGCGCTCGACAGCCCGGCCGATCCGCCGGAGGCGACCGATGCGCTCTTCGCCACCAACAACTACACGGCCGGCGTGCTGATCGGCGAATACGCCAAGGCCGCGATGGCCGGCAAGCCGGCGAAGATCGTCGCGCTTGACCTGCTGCCTGGCCACCCGGTGGGCGCGCAGCGGCACAACGGCTTCATGAAGGGCTTCGGGCTTGCGGCGAACGATGCCAAGTCGAACGAGCTGTCGAAGGCGCCTGAAATCGTGTGCATGGCCGACAGCTTCGGCGACCAGGCGAAGGCGCAGACGGCGATGGAAAACTGCCTTCAGAGGGCACCCGACGTGAACCTGGTCTACACCATCAACGAGCCCGCCGCGGCCGGTGCCTACAACGCGCTGAAGCGCGCGGGCAAGGAGAAGGGCGTGATGATCGTCTCGGTCGACGGCGGCTGCCAGGGCATCAAGGACACCAACGCCGGCGTCATTGCGGCCACTTCGCAGCAGTACCCGCTCAAGATGGCGGCCATGGGCGTGGCGGCTGGCGTGGAGTTTGCCAAGACGGGCAAGAAGGCCTCGGGCTATGTCGACACGGGCGTGACCCTCATTGCCGGCAAGAGCGTGCCGGGCGTCGACAGCAAGGACACCAAGACCGGCGCCGAGCTGTGCTGGGGCAAGAAGTAATCAAGGCCCGGAGCATCTGATGGCGAAATCTCCGACGCACCACATTCCGTGGGGCGCCCTGGGGCCGTGGCTGGCCCTGCTTGGCGCATGCATCTTCTTTGCGACGCAGTCCGACCGCTTCCTGACGGGCGGCAACCTCTCGCTGATCATGCAGCAGGTAATGGTGGTCGGCGTGATCGCCATCGGCCAGACGCTGATCATTCTCACGGCGGGCATCGACCTGTCGTGCGGCATGGTGATGGCGCTGGGCAGCATCATCATGACCAAGTTCGCGACCGAGCTCGGCTTGCCGGTGCCGGTGGCCATCTTGTGCGGCATTGGCGTGACGACGCTGTTCGGCCTGCTCAACGGCCTGCTGGTCACGCGCATCAAGCTGCCGCCGTTCATCGTGACCCTGGGTACGCTGAACATCGCGTTTGCCATCACGCAGCTGTATTCGTCGTCGCAGACGATCACCGACTTGCCCTCCGGCCTCACGGGGCTGGGCACCACCTTCAGCATCGGCAACGCAGAGGTAGCGTGGGGCGCTGTGCTGATGCTGGTGCTGTATGCGCTCGCATGGTTCGTGCTGCGCGAAACGGCCGCGGGCCGGCACATCTACGCGGTAGGCAACAACGCCGAGGCCACGCGCCTGGTCGGCATTCCCACGCAGCGCGTGCTGCTGGGCGTGTATGTGGCGGCGGGCGTGCTTTATGGCGTTGCCTCGCTGCTGTCGGTGGCGCGCACCGGCGTGGGCGACCCGAACGCGGGGCAGACCGAGAACCTCGACGCGATCACGGCCGTGGTGCTCGGCGGCACCAGCCTGTTCGGCGGGCGCGGCATCGTGCTGGGCTCGCTCATCGGCGTGCTCATCGTCGGGGTGTTCCGCAACGGGCTCACGCTCATGGGCGTGTCGTCGATCTACCAGGTGCTGGTAACGGGCGTGCTGGTGATTCTTGCGGTGGCGGCCGATCAACTCTCGCGCCGGGGAGCACGCTGATGAACGCCGCGGCCAATCCTCAATCCGCCAAGATCGTCATGCAGGCCAAGGGCCTGGTGAAGCGCTACGGCCAGGTGACAGCGCTCGACGGTGTCGACTTCGAGCTGCGCGAAGGAGAAATCCTCGCGGTGATCGGCGACAACGGCGCGGGCAAGTCGTCGCTCATCAAGGCGCTTTCGGGCGCGGTGGTGCCGGACGAAGGCGAGATCCTGCTCGACGGCGCGCCGGTGCATTTTCGCAACCCGCTCGACGCGCGCCGCGCGGGCATCGAAACGGTCTACCAAGACCTGGCCGTGGCACCCGCCATGACCATCTACGAGAACCTCTTTCTCGGCCGCGAGCTGCGCCGCCCGGGCTTCATGGGCAACGTGCTGCGCATGCTCGACAAGAAAAAGATGCTGCAGGAAAGCGCCGCGCGCATGGCAGACCTGAAGGTCGGCATCCAGTCGATGACGCAGGCGGTCGAAACGCTCTCTGGCGGGCAGCGCCAGTGCGTGGCCGTGGCGCGCAGCGCAGCCTTCGCGCGGCACGTGGTCATCATGGACGAGCCCACCGCCGCACTCGGCGTGAAGGAGGGCAACATGGTGCTCGAGCTGATCCGCCGCGTGCGCGACCGCGGGCTGCCCGTGGTGCTCATCAGCCACAACATGCCGCATGTGTTCGAGGTGGCCGACCGCATTCACGTAGCGCGGCTCGGCAAGCGCGCGGCGGTGCTCAACCCGAAGAACATCAGCATGAGCGATACGGTGGCCGTGATGACCGGCGCCATGACGGCCGACCAACTGCCCGCGGAGGCGCATGCCTGATGCAGAAGTCGCTATGCGCCCGCCCGACCTGTTGCGCCCGCGCGGCTCCAACCAGGTGGGCATGCGCCAGTTCAACGAGCGCGTGGTGCTGCAGGCCCTGCGCGTTCACACCAGCCTGCCGAAGGCCGACCTCGCGCGGCTCACCGGGCTGAGCGCGCAGACCATCGGGCTCATTACCGCCCGGCTCGAGGAAGACCAGCTCATCGTCAAGCAGGGCCGCGTGCGCGGCCGCATCGGACAGCCGTCGGTGCCGCTGGCGCTGAACCCGGACGGTGCCTTTGCCATCGGCATCAAGGTGGGGCGGCGCGGCGCCGAATGGTTGCTGATCGACTTTGCCGCACAGGTGCGGGAGCGCCATGCCATGAGCTACGACTTTCCGGATGCGCAGGCGCTGCTGCCCGCCATTGCCGAGCATATCCATCGCCTGCGCGACGGGCTCGGGCCGCTGGCTGTGCGCAACGTGGGCGTGGGGCTGGCCGCGCCTTTTCTGCTTGGCGGTTGGCACCGCACGCTGGGCCTGTCGAAGGCGCAGTCGGACGAGTGGAACCAGATGGACCTGCTGGCCGAGGTAAGGGCGCGTACTGAGGTGCCTGTGAGCTTTGCGCGGGACACGGTCGCCGCCTGCGTGGCCGAACTGGTCGGCGGGCGCGG